>PWNZ01000065.1 GCA_003564135.1 Candidatus Cloacimonadota bacterium | reverse complement strand
TTTCCTGTAAGAAACGGACGTAATTGACAATTTTATCAATCTGATGCACATTCATTCGCCTTTCAATTCGCCGGTACAAGGTGTTTTTTTTATACAACGAGAAGTCGTGTCCGGTTTGTGCCCGTAGCAAAATCAGAATTTTTTCCAAATTGCTTTTACTTTTATCATCAATTTCGGTTTTCTGCACACCGGCAGGACTATGTTTAAGAAAAGCAATCAGTTTTGCAGGTAGTTCTTTTGCCGGTGCCAATATGTCTACAATTACAGCGTTTACAGCACTTTGTGGCATACCGTCAAATTTTGCAGTCGCCGGGTCTTGCACCGCGACAATACCGTTGTTTTCTTTTATTGCTTTTAGCCCCAAACTGCCGTCGCTGCCCATACCCGACAGAATAATACCAATGCTGTTTTCTTGCCGGTCGTCAGCAAGTGACCGGAAAAAAAAATCAATGGGGAGTTTCAAACCATGTACCACAACAGGTTCAAACAGATACAAATGTCCGTTAAGAATAGACATGCTTTTATTGGGCGGAATGACATACAAATGATTTGGCTTTATTTGCAGACGGTCTCTTACCTGCAGCACTTTCATTGATGTAGTCCGCTGTAATAGTTCCGGCAAAAAACCAACATGATGGGGGTCGAGATGTTGAATTACCACATAAGCCATTCCGCTATTTTCGGGCACATTTTCAAAAAACTGTTTTAATGCTTCCAATCCACCTGCTGAGGCACCTATCCCTACTATTGGAAAACCGGTTGTCAAAGCAGCAGAAACAGTAACCGGTTTGGTTTTAGGTGAAGGGGTTTTGCTTTTCTTGGCATCAACCTGCGGAGCAGGATTAGTTTGTAAATTGTCTCTTGTTGGCGATTTTTTCACCGGTAACCTCATTTCGCTATATTCTGATAGCTTTTGCTAAAGGATATCCATGAGCTTTGAGATACACTCAGCCAAGCAAGACACACAAGGCCAAGCAGATCAAATTTCACGTTTTTCTCTTGCAGATTTAGTACTTCCACGAAATATAGATTATCCTGCAAAGGGACTATCGTGATTTCAAACGTGCTGTCTAAGGGTTGAAAGTATATTTCACGGGTTATCGGTTCGCCTTTGTTTATAACTTCCTGAAAGAGTTCCGGTACAAAATCTGCTTCTTTGTTTCCATATACCTCTTTTACTGTCTTTCCGGTTAAGAATGAGGGCTTCAAGCTGGTCTGTTCTGCAAAAGACTCATTGTAAAAGAGGTGTTTGCAGTCCTTCAACTTATCATGTTCATCAAAAAGCAGTTTGACAGTGCATAGCCCTTTTGCAGAATATCCATAAAACTTATTGTAAGTCTGCTCATTTTCTTCGGTTTCTATTATCTTGCAAGCGGTTCTGACAGCAAACAAAAGAGCAACTCCGCCTGAATCTTTTATAACATATCCGTAAGTTGAAATCTCCTGAGCCTTTTCCATCACTTCAATATTGTCAGTTGAAGACAAAAAGAGAATAGGGATGGAATGCTCAGCGGATATTGCTGCGGCTTCCTGCAAAACTCCCGAATGGTTCCCGGCATTGAGTGAGACTATTATCAGCTTCACATCAGTGTTAATCAGATCATCTAAATTCTTAAAATCGGCCTGTGCTACATAATAACCTTGCTTCCCCAATAAATCTTGTTCGTTCGAGGTAATCTCCTCAAGCTCTTGTAAAAAAAGAGTCTTTTCTTGGATCATAGGCATCTTTTTTAGCTCCCTATTAATTAAAACCGTGCTTTTTTTTTAACTAGAACAAATTCTAGGCCAATGCATTAACCGAAACATGAGTTTGACGAAGTCAAATAACGGGTCAGCTTGGTTTAATTTTTTCTAAGTTTGGTATATTTTTAGTAATAATTGTCAAGTATTACATCAATTACAGGCCATTCATTATCTCAATAAAAGCTATGCGGCTCCCTTTTCTGTCAAATAAAAAAGTTCGTAGTTCCCGTTGATTATAGACTTTGAGAATGAAGACTTAAAACACCCGCGGGGATGATTAAAATGCATGTGTTCAGTGTTCAGACCCAGCACTTACTTTACTTTGGCCGATTAGCTTTATAATCTTACAGGTTTGATACAAAGTGGAAGCTGGACAGGCTCCTACAAATCTGGGAAAAATCAGAGCAGGTTTACACCGTTAACCGAAGCAAAGCGAGCTCGACGAGGAACGCAGTCAAATCTCTTTTTTTACTCATGGGGGATGCTCTGGACACGAGATGGGCACGATAAATCAATTCGAAACATAGGGAAAACTCCGTACCATCTGCTTTCGGGTTTTTATTAAGTATAACCTTAAAAGAGTTCAGGTGGTACGGAGTAGATAGAATTAATTATAATAGTCCGTCACGTTTTAGTAAAGCTTCGGGATCGGGTTTTCTTCCTCTGAACGCTACAAACAGTTCCATAGGGTGGAAAGAATTGCCACGTTCTAAGATAAATTTTCGGAAATCGTCGGCAGTTTTTTTGTCGAATATTCCTTTTTCCAGGAACAGTGACCAAGCATCAGCTTCCAAAGCCTCAGCCCATTTATAGGAATAATAACCTGCTGAATATCCGCCAGCAAATATATGGCTGAAACCGCATGAGAAGTTTGCATCTTCAATTGGTTCCAATATCTGCATTTTTTTTACCGCTTCTTTTTCAAACTTATTAACATCCTTAATCTCGTCGGGATCAGTTGTATGCCATGCTAAATCTATAGTTGCAAACTGCACTTGCCTTAAATTAGCATTACCTTTATTATAGTTTTTGGAAGCTATGACCTTGTCTAACAGCTCGGTCGGTAAAGGTTCACCTGTTTCATAATGTTTAGCAAAAAGATCAAGTGCTTCTTTTTCCAACAGCCAGTTCTCCATGATCTGTGAAGGGAGTTCCACGAAGTCCCACAAAACGCTGGGGCTGGAAACCGATTTGTAATAACAGTCAGACAGTAAGGCATGCAGCGCATGTCCAAACTCATGGAAAATAGTCCTTACTTCGTCGAATCTGAGCAGTGAAGGCGTATCTTCAGATGAGGGTGTCAATGATGCTGCGATAGTTACATGAGGTCTTCTCATCCCGTCGGAATAGAGACCCTGCTTTTGGATAGGATTCATCCATGCACCGCCTCTTTTGGTTTCTCTGGGGAAAAGGTCGAAGTAGATCAAGCCGATGTATTCTCCGTTTTTGTCGTATGTTTCATAAGTGGTGACATCATCGTGATATACGGGGACATCGTCGACCTGTTTTAGGGTTATCCCATATAATTTTTCAGCTATTTTAAAAATACCCTCTATCACGTTTTCGGCCTTAAACCAGGGTCGTAGTTCTTCGGGGTCAAATTGGAATTTTTTTTCTTTTAGTTTATTTGAATAGTAAGCGAGATCGTAGGGCTTAAATTTTTCTATACCATCAATTTCCTTAGCATAAGCAGCAGTTTCAGCCGTTTCTTTCTTAGCCGCTGGGTAGGCAACTTGATATATTTTGTCTAAGAAAGATAAGGCGTTTTCAACACTTTCGGCCATCCTGTCTTCCAACACAAACTCAGCATGATTCTTATAACCCAGCAGGTTAGCTCTTTCATGTCTTAATTTGATGATCTTCATTATATTTTCCTGATTATCGAAATCATCCCTAAACGCTCTTGAGGTATAAGCTTTATGAATCCTCTGACGAATAGTGCGATTCTTGCAATAAGTGAGCAGCGGCATAAAGCTCGAAGGCTGCAACGTAAACAGCCATCCATCGCCTTTGTTTTTCTGTTTAGCCATAAAGGCTGCTGCTTTCAGGATACCTGCGGGCAGACCTTCGACCTCTTCTTTTTCAGTCAGAAACATCTCAAAGTTATTAGTAGCATTGAGAACGTTCTCAGTAAACTTTGGAGAAAGCTTTGACAGTTCCATATTGATCCCTATCAGTTTCTTTTTATCTTCATCATTCAGCAGAGCGCCACTACGGATAAAGTCTTTGTATGCGTTTTCTACTATCCTATATCTTTCAGCTTTTTTTAGATATTCTTTATCGCTGAAATCCTCAGTTAAGGCCGGTTTTTCTTTGCTTTTAACTTCTTTATTATATACTAATTTGACCTTTTCAAAGATATCTTTATCGGTCATTAGTAGTGATCTGAACTGAGCTATTTTGGGCGATATTTGTTGGGCTAATTTCTTGAATTCTCCGTCTGACTCAACAGATAACAAGCTATAATAAATTCCGGCAACATAAGTTAACTGCTCGTTTGCCTCATCTAAAGCTGTAAATGTGTTCTCAAATGTAGGTTCAACGGCATGTTTCTTGATCAGGGTGACTTTTTCTTTTGCTTTTTCCAAGGCAGCATCAACTGCCGGGACAAAATGCTCTGTTTCAATTTTATCAAAGGGGATTGCTTTGAGTCTATGCTCTTTTTCCATACTAATAAGTGGATTATTCATAAATGCTCCTTATTTATTGTTTTGTTATTCTTTTACTTATGAACTCTTTCAGATATATTTGAGGGTTTCTTCACCTTCGATACCTGCATATAGCTCAATATAAGGTTTGGCAGGACTACTTTTTATCTTGGGGAAAAGCACCTGTTCGACCTGAAAAAAGCCGACCGATTGGCTCATAATAATCTCTATCCTGATCGGTCTTTCTACTCCTTTCGAAAACATAACCTTTTTAATGGCTGTCGACGAATACCTGTGAATATCACCTATCTGTGGTTTGTCGGAAATCAATTGTGGTATCCTTGCCCGACCTTTTTCCATGTCGCAGCCATCGCCAACTAAAACTATTCCGGCTTCTAACGAGTGTATTGTCTGGGTAGCCATGTGACCTAAAATCCCTTCAATAGCCATAGACCTGACAATCATTCTCAAGTTAATTACATCAGGATATACCTGATCTAAAACTCTGTTAATTATCGGCATCGCCAGCGATATACTCATAAACTCGTGTTTATCACGTGAGACTGTCATTCCTATGTCATGCAGCAGAGATGCTATCACTACAGCGACCTGACTATCCTCAAAGCTACCGCACTTTTCTTTTTCGAGGTTGAGAATTATCTTCGATTCGTCTAACAGGCTCAACATTCTGAGTGAATTAAGAGCAGCAATCCTCATGTGTACCGGGCCATGATCATTATACCCTAACCTCTTGATAGATACATTGTTGGCATAATCTTGCAAAGCTTGAACTTCCGGGTCGGCAAAGATAGCGGTAGCTGCTTCGTGTGGCTTTCCGGTCAATTCAGTAAGAATCATTTTTTCTAAGCTGATCTGCTTTGGTGACTTATTCATGAAATCCTTCTTTCTTTTGTTCTGCTAGTTTTACCAAACTGTCACGAACCATATCGATCTTTATCTGGTCCTCCAACAATTTAAATATATTCAGTGCTCTTTTGTAATAGGGTTCTGCTAAGTCAAGATTCCCTTTTTTGTGATATACAACTGCTAAATAGTATAGGTTTTTGGCTATCCCGTATGGATAGTCAATTTCCCGATCGACCACTAACGATTTGCGAAAATACTCCTCGGCCTGATCCCAATTTTCTCTGCTGACCTGATAAAAACCCATCACATATTTAACATAACTATAGACACCTATTTCTTGGATTTTTCTTCGGCGATAGGCCCGCCTTAAACTTCTTGCATTCCTTTTTAAGCGCCGGTACTCGCTTTCGGCAGAGTGTCCTTCATATACTCTGGCTATCAGCCTGTAGCTGAGCACTTGGCTCTCGATAACCACCTCGTCACAGGAAAAACCTTTGGTCAACAAATCCACGCGATAAAAGTTGTTAGCCAAGAACGCAACCTCAGTTTTCATTAATATCAGATGAGAGTTATATTCGGGCGCATTCGTCTCGATAAATCCTTCCAGCTCTGTTGTCTTAACATGAATCGTCTCATGGTCTCTAATTTGTGCTAAAGCTCCTATAGTAGCGATCTTGGACAATACTATACCCTCGAGATTGTCTACTAACATATATCTTTTTAAGGCCAAGTCATAGCTTCTTATAGCATTATGATAATCCTGATTAAGAGAAAATTGCTTCCCCATCCGGTAAAGATTATCAGCTTGAGAAACGGTAGGAGAATCAATTTTCTTTGGCCTTGACGAGCAGGATCCGAATATAAACAGAAATACTATTATGATCCCGACAGTCAATAAAGGAAATTTCTTTCGGTCTGACATATTAAAAGGATTGTTTTCCCCTCTTATCATTCTGCCTCCATCGGCCTGAACCTCTCTCCGGCACCGGGCAGCTCTTCTCTTTTTATACCGCCTCTGATCAGCGGGTTGTTATTTATGCCTTGCAGAGTTTTTTGCAGTTCGGATAGAGTTGACTGCGTTTCTGACATCAGAATAGCTATTTCTGGACTCTGATTGTGCAGGAACCGGGTCATTTCATTGATCTCTTTGATGCTCTCTGCCAGGGATGTTAGCCCTTCATTCAAGGGTTTCATTATATTCTCGCCAGACGGATCAACCATTCTGGTTAATATATCATCGGGCTGGCTGTAATTGACAATCAGACTGTTGAGATTCATCAGGTTTTGAGCCAAAAGGCTGTTACTGACCCTGAACTCTTCAGTCAGGTCGGCTAAGTTAACGGTTAATCTAAATAAGGCACCATGAGCTTCATTATTATCTTTCTGCAAGTCTTCCATAATACTGTTCATATTAACAAGAGTATGGTTCAAGTTTTCCGTCACAAATGCGAGATGATACAACATTCTGAATACCGAGCCCTGATCGTAATTATCATCTCGGTTCAAATTCTCTACAAATTTCCCTAAATTAGCCATTAAAGAACTTACCTGATCACCTCTCGTTCTAACTTTTCTTCTGGCCAGCAGGTCTCTGCCCTCAGGCATATCTAAAGACGGAATCAACGTATGCTCTCCTGCTAAATCGCCATCCAAAGGACCCATCAAAAAATCCAAAGTCGCTCTACCTCCAAGCGGAGGAACGCTCTTGGTTATGGCTGAATGTTCAACTACCAGATCACGGTACTCGCTATAGATATGAAAATGCGTCTCCACGTTCCTCTGTTCATCAAAGCTAAAGCTCCTAACCCTTCCTATTTCAGTCCCCTTAAACCTGATAGAGGTCGTTTTATCTAGTCCGATAGCATCTTCGAGCACGGTATAGAACGAAAATTTACGTGAAAATGTTCGTTGTTCTTGTGCTATAAAGAGCACCAAGAACAGCATGATCAAGATAGCTGCGAACACAAACAATCCTGTTCTTCTATATACTTTTTTTAATTGTCGATCCATGATTTTTCTCCCAATTAATAGAGCAAATAAACTGGTAAATCGCTAACTTCTCATCCTAAGTTATTTTCTATATATGTCTTGATTGCCGGATTTGTAGAAGCAAAGAACCTTTCTGCAGACTCTTTAACTAATATCTCCCCATTGACCAGCAATATTACCTCATCAGCCAAGTTTTCCATCAAAGTGCGGCTATTGCCAGTCATTATCAATGTTTTTTCAGAGTTTTTCATACGGACAAGATACGACATAATTCTTTTCATGTCAATAAAATCGAGGTTAAATAACGGTCTGTTGAGAACATAGATCTCGGGGTCAATTAAAATCGCCCTGATGAAGCTGATCATCTTTTTAGCTGAATATGCTAATTCCGATGGTCGCTCATCCAATAAGGCTATATCAAGATGAAATTCCTCGAATAAAAGCTGTATCCTGTTAATTAATTCACCATAGCTTATTTGAGATTTAAAGTATTTAATAGGAAGCTGAAGGTTTTCTCTGATAGAAAGATTAGATATGAACACCCCGTCCTGAAACACGAATCCTATCTGGTTATTTGGACGTTGTTTGTCAATATTTAGATAGAGGTCTTTACCATTGACCAACACTTTGCCCTGATGAGGCTTGACAATCCCACCCAGTATTTTCGTTAATAAACTCTTCCCGACACTGTCTTCGCCGGAGACAATGTAACATCTACCACTCTCAAAGGTGCAGTTGATATCTTTTAGCAGGCACCTACCCTCACTGATAAAGGAAACGTCTCGTAACTCGATCATACGCTTAAAATAACAACGAATATATATAGGTGATAAGAATGTTAACCATCACGATCAACATTATCGAATTCACAACCGCTTTGATCGTTCTTTGAGGCACTTCGGTCGTGGCTCTCGCCACTTTCAGACCATTATAACAGGAAATTAATGCTATGATAAAACCAAATACAACCGATTTAACCACACTAACCAGAATATCCTGAATCATCACCTCATTAACGAAGTTGTTGATGAAATCTCCAAAATAAATCGGGTAAAACAAAGTAGTAAAAAACCAGCCACCAAAGACCGATATTATATTGAAAAATATCGCCAAGGTAAACATAGCTACTACTACTCCTATAGTTCGAGAAACGACTAAATAGTCAATAGGTGAGATACCGTAAGATTTAAGCAGGTCTATCTCATTATTGACCACCATATTACCTAATTCGGTACAAATAGATGTCCCTGAACGAGCTACAACTATTAATGCGGTAAATATTGAGCTGAGCTCTCTGATCACCACCGACACCAACAGCATGTATGCCCATCTTGATTGACCGAATGCGGCCAATAAAAGATTGCCTTGAAGAATTATCAGACCACCCACAGCAATAGCCAGAAATCCAATCAAACCTAAAGCCTGATAACCGGTAAAAAAGACCTGTTTCACAACCACAGAAAAACCTATCTGAGTCCGTTTACCGAATGAGAAGATCCCGCTTAACACTTCAAAAGTGAAGCTAAAGAATTCTTTTATTCCCGTCCAGTTCAGGTATATCTTTTTTCCTGTCATTTCTAATATATGGTTCATAAATCTCTCGTTAGCCCCTCAATATAAGGTACGTTATTTATCTCAAATGATGCAACAACTTTTTCCTGATTGCTGTCCAATCAGCGCTGGCATTCTTCAACTACCGTACACTCGCACGTCATAGAATTATAACGAAACATAGGTGTAGGATAATCCGCTGAACGCTAAGGCATTTATACAGCCAGAGTCTACCTGTGCAAAGGGAGGGTGTACGGTACTGTCCAATCCCATAAACAATTTTCAGTTTATTAACCTCTACTACATTATATCAGCTCACTGCTTTTCTGTGATACCGGCAAGACTTGTCAAACGTCTACTGGTTAGATTTTTTTCAGGGATCAAAGTCGTTACAGTCTTACCACGCTTTGCTGAGGCAGTAATCAGAGTGGTCTTAATTGTCAACTGATATATCTTTCGCTGGAGTTTAACCCAAACAATGTAGTTGGGATAATTATTGTGTGTGTCAAATGATGCAAGTATAATGGAACGCTGCTTTAGCCTGTTGGAAGAATAGCTTTAGCTGGTTAAGATTATATGCGATCTATCCCGATAAAATACCGGATTGATCCGGCGTGACAAGCGCCTGAAAGTCAGCGTTCCAGAAGCACTGGTAACTATTTTAATCATATTAAACGTCCATGACTTTGAGAATGAAAAATGAAGAATAAAGAACCCGAGGTAATGATTAATTACCGGATAACCCGATGATATAGAACCCAGTGAACCGAAGCGTAGCGAGCTCGACGAGGAACGCAGTCAAATCTCATTTTTGTTTCAAGGGGGATGCTCTGGAGACCTTGGTCAAGGGCAAGATCCCCTTGATACATTAAGGGGATAGAAAGACTTGATGGGTGTAGGGAGTTCTCTACGGTGGCGTGGAAGATAGGCTCGCATCAGCGGCTTGTTGTGTAGACATTTCAAAGGGGTTGTTAAGTAAATAGGTTTTAGAATGTGCGGACTAAGAGACAAGTTACACGTGGTGCACTTTAAACTGCCAAAAGTGGTGCATATTAAATTGCCCTTGACACCATTTTATCATCTTATAAAAGTTGGTTTAACGAAATCATCGGTAAAGGGTAATAATTAATGGTACATTGACTGTTAAACTGAATGTGTCAACTTCTTCCAGAGCTTGACCAAGGACACAAGGGCATTTTAACCCGTTAAGTCGTCTTTTTTACTTAACTGGGTCCCTGCCCTCGTTTAAGTAGTTCGTGATCAGATACATTTATGGTTAAAGCAAAGGGCTGAAGTCAGCGTTCCATTTTTTTAACTGCATTATTTAGATTTAGCCTCTTTATACTTCAATCCGGATTTATCCTGAGCTAACTGAGTTCCCGTATCTATCAGTTATAGCGATAAACAATCTGCGACAAAATGTTCGTCTGCCTACCGGAAGCAAACCAGGAGAGCTTACTTTGGATATTAAGATTAGATTTCAAGTCATAACTTGCCATGATCCACATATACATATCATCATCGGAAAGCGGTCGGTTTTCCCACATGCCTCTAAGTGTCTGCTGATAGAGATAATGAGTCACCTCTGATTCATATACATTAATCTGGGCTATCAGCGTTAGTCGCTCATTATTCCATCTTATCTGCTCGTATTTCAGAAACCCTTTACCATAGTCGTCTGCCACAGATATATATTGGTCAACAAACTGGGCTCCGCTTCTGTATCTCCAGTTTGTATTGATCTGCCTCATCCATTCGAGGGTCATGGTAAGACTTTGTTCTCTGCGAATTTTTCCGATATCATCGATTACTCTGTATTTATCGTAGTCTTTATTGCGGACTCTCAACCTGAAACTATTCTCTTGCAGTTGATATGAAAATTGCAGTAATTGATCGTTTCTGGTGACCGGCATCTTCTCAAAGTAGCTTGTTCCTGGATAACGCCAAACATCGAAATATGCGTTTACTATAAGTCTGTTGGCTCGCAATTCCATTCCGTAATATATTCCGTTTTCATTATCAAAATTGCTGCCGACGGCAAATGGATTTCCGTGCCAAGTAGGGATATCTTTTTCATAATAACGATATAAGAGCAGATGTCGAAAGCTCCTATCTCCATACCTTATGGCTGCTAGTAGGCCACTTTTGTTGTCAATCCTTGCATATTCTCCCCAAAAATCGATGCTGTCAAAAGAGTGGTTGAAAAACAGACCTGTCTTGGTGTATTTATTGTTATTTTCGGGCAAGTGAAACTCTTTATCAAACCGATTAGCTGATATATACGCTCCATAGCTATTGTTCTCTCTTTTATACCGCCATGACAGACCGTAGATCGTTTCAGCAGCACTATCCCTATACTCATCTCTATGTTCACCAAAAGGATAGACGGTTCTTATCTTGCCTTCTATAAGCCGGGCATGAAGATTAGTATACGAATAGAAAGGTATTACTACGTGAGACCTAACCTTGAGTTGGGCAGCTATCCCATGTAAACTCCAACCATGATAGGGCGATGTATAAGGTCTGAGTGACGTATAGTTTTTAACAGGCTGCGATACTGTTGAGGCGCCTTTAGAAAACCCGAAAGCCGGAGCATAACCTATCCCCTGACCCAATGAAAGTCGATAATTACCGATTATCAACTGCTCCATATATTGATCCGGTGCATATTGTATGTAGTAAGATACATTATCATTTGTGATTCTGCCGAGTGTATCACTGGTAGATGCATACCCTACTTTGATATTGCCATACAAAACCTCGCCCTTATTATAATAGCGGCTTAGCCAATCATCAGGGCAACTTCTATGCTCAAACCTAACCTGCTGCCTCAAACTTAATGCGTCGGAATCAAACACCAACAAACCGGAAATTCTTCTGGTAACTTCAGCGGCAATTCCTATCCTTTCTAAATCATCAAGGTTTTCTATCCGTTTTCTCTCTCTTGCATTAATGATCTTTACGATGTCCGTATCAGATAGGTTTAGAAGTCTCAGGTCATCGTATGAAGCACTGTTAACAGCAATCAAATAGTGCTGATCTTCATAGCTATTCTCATCGAAATCAACATCTGAATCCCAGAGGTAGTCATCGGGAAAATAAGATTCTATTGCCAGTATAAGCAATAACTTACTGAATAAGAATATCAAAAAACAAATAAAAACAAGTCTTCTATTAGGCCGTATCGGCAACATCAGAAATCCCGCTACCGGAGTTTAACCGATCATTACTATCGTCTAAACTCGGAGATAACCCCTCCCCGACACCTATATCCGATAGAAAAAAAATGGGTTGCAGCTAAATTCTCGTGCGAAAGCATACCATAATTAACGGAGAAAGTATTTACAGATAAAACAAAACCCGTGCCTATCCTTGCTGGTCGATGCTGATAGCCGGCTATTAGTTTAAGACCATCGTGTACCCTATAAGACGAGGCTGTTTTTAGGGTGAACTCATATCCTCTCTCTTTCTCAACACCTATAGAAAGACTCCCATCTTCACCGATTTTATAGCCAGTTTCTATTTGAAATAATATAGGGTAAGCTTGTTCTTTGCTTTTTGTATTGGTGATATTCTTAACAGAGAAACCGCTGCTGAGCCTTTCTCCCAGCCAAACGAACCCAAAATCTGTCAGCAGAGAAGTATTCCGCCGATATCCTTTAGCTTTATTTGTTACAGTTCTGAATGAACCTCCAATAGAGAAATGCTGAACCAGATAGGCTGTTGAAAGATTAATTACGCTCTCGCTGTAGAGATGGTGATCGAGGTGAACCGTGCCCAAATAAAGTCCAATAAACTTGCTTCTATAACCATAATGGGCGCTGTATAATGGGAGGTCGGAGATATTGAATATACGGGTAACCCCTAATTCTGCACCATCAACGATCAGCGCCGGATTAACAAAAGCATCTGCCGGATTATCGGCAATGAATAACAGTCCCGTCGAAGCATTATGTACAGCAGAAGCAGGCAAGGAAGCTACCACACCATTCAAACGGCAAATAAATGCAAAGATAAAAATAAAAATAAGTTTTGAAGCCATAAAAAGAGCCTTCTGATTATAATTCTGATTCTTGACAGATGAGCAACTACGCAGAGGTTAGCTCATCCATCGATAGTTCAATAATGTTCAGTGCAAACTCAAAACTACTCTTCCATCAAGTATTTTGGGTCAAACATATTGTCGGGTAATCCTGTATTTACTTTTACCTCTTGAACTTTATTTACAGTCACCATGCCTTCCTCGGACAACATGCTCTCCATCTTCTCTATCTGCGATGTCATCATGCCCTCGACCATTCTTCTCTGCAAAGCCGGCATTTCTTCCAACTCTCTTTTCATCTCCTCCATATTTTGTCTCATCTCAGCTTCTTCTTCAGGTGACATTTCAGGCATACCGGCTCTTAGTAATATTTCAGTAGTAAAAGGTATCATTACACCGTCTATAGTTTGATAATTTTTCATTCGGACAACCACACCTGCTGAAGCCTCTTCGGGTGATCCATCAACATCCATGCTCATCTGACGAATAATCCATTTTTCGGTGTCAACCCATACTTTACCGCTCATTCCTTGCTGAAAATCCTCGCCGGTATGCATATCAATGTCTTTCACTTCTAAGATATAGGTAGTATGACCATTGATATCATCTTTACCAACAAATTCAACTTCACCTTCTTTTAAGTTGTTAATTAGTTCGTTAGGATTAGTATCGGCGGGTTCACGATTAATATCGCGAGATAAGGTATTATAGAACCATAGAAACTCGCCATCCCATATAGTTATAGTCTTATGCTCACCCATTGCGGATTCGGTACGAGTTTTGTAAATTGTACGGCCGTTTACTTTTGCTCTTTTTCGATATTGAGTATCTGACTCGGACACAACAGTTATATCGTTCACATTGGTCATCTGCTTCTCATAGCTTGACAATATGTGATTGATGATAGTGTCGGCAGTTAACCCCTCAAGCTCTCCGGACATCAATATGAAGACTGTTAAAGCCACTGCAATTAATAATGATTTACTAATCATGATAAACCTCCTTGGTTATGTTTGGTCTCTTAAATCAGCTTAGACAATCAATATTATATAAACAGATTTCCGTCAAATACTTTCTTGTTAACTCACCGGAAAATTTTTCTGTAGCTAAGGATGTTTGACCTCAGATCGAAGACGTGGAACGATCATTCGATAATTTTGTATTGTCCGTATAACTCGTACAGCCTGCTATTAACGGCCTGTAAACCGTGATAGCGGTTAACCCACTTTTTGCTTGATGCACCTATTCTTTCAATACTTGAACGGTCTTGCAGCAGTTTTTTTAAGCGTTGATAGAGTTCTTCAGCCGAATTAGCTATTATAAATGGGTTCTCGGGCAGCCACTCTCCGTATTCCTGCGGCATAGATGTTATGACAGGCAAGCCCATACCCAACATCTCCAGACCCGACTTACCATAACCATATCCGCCCATATCTCCAGCAATACATTCAATACCGATATCACATTCAGCCTTGATTTCCAGAACTTCTTGGCGAGGACGGTTTTCTAATAAGATAAACTCAAAGTTGTCATTCTCTTTTCCCAATTCTCTGATAGCCGTTAAGACATGGTAAGTTCCTTTGAATTGCCGATTAGTGGGCGAATGAACTATTCTTACTTTATCACTATTGCTGTTTTTTTTGGGAGGTAGTTCCGATGTGTCATAGGGAAAAAACATAAACTCCAATTCAGGATTCAAAGCCAAATGATCATACTCTCCGGTAATATCAAGATCCGAGACAGCCTCTAACTCTTTGATAACACCCCGGATACGCAGATCACTTCCATAATAGCAGCAGACAATCTTTTTCCCCATCTTTTTCCATTTTATTGCCTGCTGTGAGTTGCGAAAGAAATCGAGAGCAAAATCGTAATGAATGATATCGTAATCATCGAGATTGTTTTCTTGAATTACTTTTTCAACCTGAGGCTCACGTAGTTTATCAACTAACTTAAAATACTCTTTTTCCGCAAAATTCTTCGGCCGGAAATAGTGATATCTTTTACTCTCTTGTGGGTTTTTAGGATTTGAACGACTTCTTACGACTCCGTTTTGCTTAATCTTGCGCCAAAACTCGATGACTTTGCCTTCTGGGAGCTTGTAGTCCATGCATATATCTTCGGCAAATCCCATCCTGTTACGATATAGAGTTACCAAACGTGAATAATCACCGCATTCATCGTGCATGCGACAAAAGTCAGCAGCAAAACCGGAGTTTAGTAATGCAACATGCAGTATCTTCAGGGGTTTTCGGGACATAATCAAGCTAATACTAAAATGATAGTTTCTTTATTTTATCGGTCTTAGAAAACATAATTAGTCTCTATGACCTCTGACTACTCTGAGCCCGATATTATTACGTCTGTTGATGGGAAGATCGCTCCTTCCGGGGCCATAAGACCTCGAGTCAACTTGGCAAGACCCTGTGAAAGATGACCAACTTCCGCCCCGTCCCATGCGGTTAGGACCGTCTTCCGGCCCTGTGGGGTTATCTCCTCCACTGGGGAATTCGAAACCATACATGTCCCAACACCATTCGATCACGTTACCTGACATATCGAAAATCCCTAAGCTGTTAGGTTGCTTAGTCCCTACTGGGTTTGTTCTTTCGTTTGAATTCTCATTGTACCAGGCAACATCATTAATATCATTGCTACCGGCATACATATATGGAGCGGGATGCTCTGCCGCGTTTGCTGCATGTTGCCACTCTGCTTCAGTTGGTAATCGATAACCGTTAGCTTCCCAGTTACAGGACAAATTTCTATGATTTGCCGATTGTTGATTCCAACGATCATCATATTCATACCAGTCATCAGGGTCTGTCCCTAAATGCAGATAGCTATAAACAGGCTCCAGCCCACGATCGATACTCAAGCGGTTACAATATTCAATAGCGTCAAACCAGTTAACAGATTCTACAGGTAGGTTACGAGCTACCGGATTACCTTGTTCGTCTGCAAAATGGGAAGGATTATCATCCATGATTTCTATATATTCTTCCTGAGTAACTAAAAATCTGCTCATATAAAACGGATCGATCTCAAATTCGCCCACAAACTGATCACCATCGACTAAAGCCATAACCTGCTGGGCAGTAACATAGAAAAAACGGTTTTGCCCCTCCTCAATAGGAACCATATAAGTAGTCACACTATCCGCTACAACCGCCAAAGACTCTCCCCAATCATCGGTATAGGGGTCCGAAGATGAATAGACTGCATAATAATCTGCTCCTTCTATCTGTTGCCAACTGAGAACTGCGTTCTGCACCCCATCGACTTCCAATATCTGAATCTGTATTTCCGGAGCTTCCGGTTGAGCATAGAGCAATATAAAAGAGGATACCATTACCATCCAAATTGTTGTTTTGGCTAATCGCCTTAAGTAAAAGGTTGTACTCATTTTTTTCCCCCATCATTTTTCTTCGATCGATCCCTAAAATGTCTTCTGTTGTCAAGTCTTTTCACCGGCTGCTTCCCCCTATGACATGCAACAGTTTCAGAGTAGTTCCTTTCTTTGCATACTCCATCCCAAAACAACTATTCCCAAATGAAGGAAAGGCAATTTGATACCTTGCCGGTTCTTTGGTCTACTGCATAGTACTTCTCTTCAACAGCGCTATTGTAGCTAAACTCAACCGTTTTCTTAGGCATGTATTTTCCTTCCCAATACACTTGATCGGTTTCCGGTTCGGGTTCAGTTTCTATCATCTTATAGATTTTCAGGCTATCTGTAGATCTAATATTGTCCTTAAAGTAGAAGTTTTTCAGACGCAGATTGATCGGTTCTTCTTTATCAAGGAAGAACCGAGATGTCCGATAAAGCTCCCGTATTTTCTCTTTCAGGCTTGGCGTCGGATCTTCATTAGCTAATCTCATTATCGACCTTGCTCTGATCCTCAGCGGAGTATTAACTTCGTTACGATATTTTACCGGTTCATATTTTTTGATTTGTTGTGTACCATGCGACATCTGAAACACGTACTTCTTACCCCAACGCCCGCTAAGCGAGATAGAAATATCGACTTACCGTTTAATGCCATCTTTAGCCTGAAAGTAGTGCCATACTGTCTTGCTTATCAAATGTCTGAGTTGTGACGGTATTGTTTCTTTCATCTTTTTCCTCTTTATAGGTATTGCCGTGCTCAGAGTATCCCTCTGTGAAAAAAGATACGATTTCACGGGGCGAACCCGCTCTGATTTAATAGACGATATATTAAACTCATCCCCGGGCTTGGCTTTTGACTCTTGATCGTAGGGTCCTGCCTCTACTAATAGTCAGAGGGTTTTTTTGAGCTTTTGGGAATTTTGTTATCATTTTCAGAAAAATACTCGGATATTGCAGTCGATTACCCCCAAACACCAAAACTCTAAACTCTTTTCTCTGGTTTTTCCTCAACTCTAAAATCTAAACTCTTTTCTCTGGTTTTCAACCACCGTTGAGTATTTTACTGCTCACCATAAGCAGCTTTTCGCAGCTTAAAAAGTGAACTGGCCTTTAGACCGGTTTTTTCACAGCAAAGAATAGAGAATCGACAGTTATCTTTTTATGGCAGATTCAGCCTACCATCTTCTCAATGTTATCAGGACAAGACTGCTGGACATAGATATACATGTCTCATGAGACAAGTGACGTGAGATTATGCAAACTCATTGCTCGTTAACGACCAAAATGAAGACTAAAAAAGGAGAAATAATCTAAATTTGTAGTGACCCCTAAAATTGCTAAGCCCTTGAGGGACAGTACTTTCTCGAAAAAATGTAAAGTTGGGTTAACGTCCGAGCCGTCCTTTGTACATCAGGGCAAATTGCTTAGTTTTGACAATATATTATTAAAGATTTTAGAACTGGTTTGTAATTAATGTTAAAATATAACTATATTTAATATAAAGATAATAAACATTATATCAAGTATAATACATTGAAAGAGATATTCATAATATAAGCCTTTCATGAGCAAATACAGGCTTTACAGAGGACCTTATTATCGGCAATGTTGATTTGACACTACAACAGCATCTCAAGGAACGGCTAAAGGTTG
>PWNZ01000233.1 GCA_003564135.1 Candidatus Cloacimonadota bacterium | reverse complement strand
TTATGTTTAAAATTGATTTACCAGTGGTTCCGGAACGCTGACTTTCAGTCGGCTGGCACGCCGGCTTAAGCCGGCAATTTTATCATCATCTCGGGTGTCTTTATTAAAATTATACATCGTACATTGTAAATTATACATTACTTTTCACAGTCATGAGCTTTACTATGCTTAAAAGCTCTCCCACAGATTATGTATAGTGCTCAGAGCATCCCCCAATGAAGTAAAAAAAAGAGATTTCACAGGCTAAAAATGCAGTGAGCCGGGAAAATTTACACAGCTTCTGAGCACAGCGATACCACCCTCCTATTTCTTGAAGGTAATGCTCTGTCAATACAAGCTGTGTACACAGACTATATATGTACAAATTAGATGGCCGCATTTTTTATTGATTCGTTAATAAAAGATTATAGGAGATCAAAGTTGTTGACTAATAAATCGAAGTAAATAGATGGTGACAGAGACAATTAACGATACTTGGAGGTATAAGTGAGGCTATTAAATTTATTATTGTTGCTGTTCGCTCTGTTGACAGCATCTTTGTTATCGAAGGAGAATCCCGATCTTGAGGATATGGTAGGTCAGATGATAATGAGTGGTTTCAGGGGTAGCGATGCTCAATCAGCGCCGAGTGTTATCCGTGATATCAGTAAATACAGTCTGGGCGGTGTAATCCTTTTTAATTACGATGTTTTACTTAATAGTCACGACCGGAATATTCTTAGCCCGAGCCAGTTGAAGCAGTTAACGGCAGAGTTGTCTTCTCATGCTTCTCAGCCGTTATTTATAGCTGTAGATCAAGAGGGTGGTTCGGTTGCACGTTTGAACGAAGCTAATGGATTTTTTTCCACCTTATCGCATGGAGTCTTAGGTGAAGCGAACGATCTGTCAAAGACAGAAGAGCAGGGTAATATCATCGGGAAAATGCTTTCTGAACATGGCATAAATATCAACTTTGCACCTGTAGTTGACTTGAATTCTAATCCTGAAAACCCAGTTATCGGCAAGATTAACCGGAGTTTTTCTGACGATGCTGATCAAGTGGTGAATCACTCATTGGCCTACATCAATGGAATGAACGAATATGGGATCATTAATTGCCTGAAACATTTTCCCGGACATGGCAGTTCCCACGATGATTCTCACATGGGTGTCACGGATATAACAAAGACGTGGTCATCCGATGAACTGATACCCTATCAAAAACTGATAGCCGATAAAAAAGCGGATATGGTAATGATTGGCCACCTGATCAACCGGCGACTCGACCAACAATTACCGGCAACACTCTCGAAAACTGTAATTCAAAATCTATTGCGGGACGAACTTCAGTATCAAGGCGTTATTATTAGTGATGACTTGGGTATGAAGGCAATCACAGATCAGTTTACTATGGAAGAGACCGTTTTGTCAGCTATTCAAGCAGGTATAGATATTCTGTTATTTGGCAATAATTTGGAATACGATGAAGATATAGTACCTACTGTTCATCAAATAATAATGGCATTAATTGCCGAGGGGAAGGTGCCGATTGAAAGAATCAAGGCGTCGTATATGAGGATTATGCAGCTTAAAGAACGCCTTGAGGTAGAGTAGACTTTTTCTGTATAGGTTTGAGTCATTGGACAGATTGGGGAGCTGCCCGGTACAGGACAGGTTCGCTATTGGCTTTGGAGTTTAAGTTGACAAGAAGCGGTTAGCAACAAAACGTGGACTGAGATAGCTATCAGGAGGTAATCATGCAGAAGACAAGCAATAAAAAAATAATAGCAGTTTTTACTATTGTCCTGCTTCATGCTTTCGTTCCGGCAATGGTTCAAGCTCAATTTGCCGGAGGCAGCGGCACGGCTAATGATCCCTGGCAGATCGAGACAGCGGCGCACTTGAATAATATCCGTGACTACTTAGGTGAGGAGCATAGTGATAAACATTTTCTGCAAACAAGCGATATAGACTTAGATGTACCCCCTTTTAATCAGGAGGCCGGGTGGCAGCCTATAGGTGACGGCGAAGGAGAAGGGTTCCATGGCACTTATAACGGCGGCAGATTTATAATATCCGGTCTGACTATTAACCGTGTTGAACAGAACTTTGTCGGCTTGTTCGGTTTTGTGCAGGGCGGGACTGTTTTGAATGTAGGTTTAGTTGATGTATCAATCTTAGCTGCAAGTGTTTCAGGTGCGGTAGCAGGTATGAATAACGGAACGGTTAGCAACAGTTTCAGCAGCGGTCTGATTCAGGGTAACGAAGCTTATATTGGCGGGATTGTCGGATATAACAGGGATGAGATATCCGACTGTTTTTCTGTGGCAACTGTCAGCAGCAGGTGTTGTTTTGCAGGAATAGCCGGTATGAATGAAGGGACGGTAACTAATTCTTATTTTGCCGGATATTTTGAACCTTATGAGGGTGTTGCTGAGCCTAACCGTTGCGGGATAATAGGTGAAGGACAGCCGAATGTCACCAATAGTTACTGGAACACCGACCTTACAGAAGTTCAAAACTCTCAATTTGGAGCTACAGGCTTAGCTACAGCGCAGTTAGTGCAGCAAGATTCATTTGAAGGATGGAACTTTGATGAAATCTGGACTATTGAAGAAAACCTCTCTTACCCTAAGCTGCAATGGATACCGGAAGAGTTTGGCCACATTATTCCGGGGCCTGCAGGGCTAACAGCCAACCCTGCCGATGAAATCATAAACCTGACTTGGGAAGCACCCGACGCTGCTCCTCAAGGTTACAACATCTATCGTGACGGTCAAAGAATAAACGAAGTACTTATCGAAGAGACAGCTTACCGGGATACCGGTCTGACTAATTGGGAGTTTTACGAATACTTCGTCAGGGCAGTTTATGATGACAATGAATCCCTACCTTCGGCATCTGTCAGAGCGGCGCCTGTACTGTATGCCGGTGGCAGCGGTACAGAAGATGATCCTTTTATCATCAACAGTGCTGAACAGCTTTCAAAGATTATTTATGCGGCCGGCCGGCAATTTCTGCAAGCAGATGATATCGATTTAGGAGTACCGCCCTGGAATGAAAATCAAGGATGGCAGCCTATCGGTAGTAACGAAAGACGTTTTACCGGCACTTACAACGGAGACCATCATTTGATAACCGGTTTAACTATCGGGCGTGATGATTTAGACCAAGGTCTGTTTGGTTTTATAGACGGTGCTCTGATATCCAATGTAATTGTTGAAGATGCGGAAATAGACGGAGCGATAAGAAATGCCGGCGGGATAGCAGGTAATGTCTTCAACTCGACTATTGAAAATAGCTCTTTTGAGGGCACAATAAGAGCAAGCTCTTTTGTAGGTGGAATCGCTGGCAGAGTTGGTTATGATTCGGCAATAAGGTCTTGTTATTCTACCGGTTCGGTAACCGCTACGGGTGATAATTCATATATTGGCGGATTGGTAGGTGATCAGTATGCGAGTGACATAGCGGACAGCTACTCAATGGCGACTGTTAATGGCGGCAGCATGACAATCGGCGGTTTGGTTGGAAGGACGCATGATGGGAATATGGACAGATGCTATTCAATAGGAGCCGTGAATGCCGTCAATCCGCAAATAAACATCGGCGGGCTGATTGGTCATTACCGTGTCGGACTGGTAAATCTCAGTTATTGGAATACAGAAACGAGCGGTGCCGATGAATCTCCCGGTGGTGAACCGAGAAATACTGCGCAGATGACTTACCCTTACGACAGAGAAACATATATAGACTGGGATTTTGACGGGATGTGGCGAGAAGACAGAACCGGTGAAATCAATAATGGATACCCCTATCTGCATTGGCAGCCGCTGCCTGTATCTCCATACCCCGATACTGCTTCCGAACCGAACCCCGAACACAGAGCAGATAACATTACAGCTGACCTCGAACAGCTTAGATGGTCTTATAGTGATAACCCGCTTTTTTCAGAACCGGTCGGGTTCAGAGTTTACCTGAACACTACCGGTGAGTTTAATGATGACGACGGGTTTGAATGGGTTGCATACACCGACGGACAGCAAAACTACAGTAACAGCGATATCTTACCGGACACCTTGAACTATAACCAAACCTACTACTGGAAGGTAGTACCTACTACTGAAGACCCCAACCGTTACAGGCAGAGCTTTAGCAACACAGAAATACGGCAGTCTCGGCGCAGTCGCAATGATGCTCAAGATGTTCCTGTCTGGCAGTTCACTACAGAGTTAAACCCCAATCCCAAAGCCGCTGAATCTCCTGATCCGCAAAACTATAGCGAGGATGTATCTGTAGACTTAGATTACTTATCATGGGAATACAGTCCTCATCAGGATTATACCGATCCTCTGGGTTTCCGCGTCTATTTTAATGACAGCGACGACTTTTCCTGGATTCCTTATCTAGCCGGTCAAACAGCTTATGAGTGCGATGAATTACTCCCTGAAAGACTAGACTTCGCAGCTGATTATTACTGGAAAGTTGTCCCCACGACCGAAGCACCGGATCAGCGGAGGGACCGTTCGAGGCCACGATCTATTCGTGGTGATGCTCAAGGTGTTCCCGTCTGGAGTTTTACGACTGTTGAGTCTAATCCGTATCCTTTACCGGCTGTTAACCCCGACCCTGAACATTTAGCTGAAGGCATATCCTTAGGTCTTGGACAAGTCAGCTGGGATTATAAACCTTGCGAGCACCATGCAGAGCCTGTCGGATTCAGGGTATATATGAACACGACCGGAGTTTTCGGTTCTAATGCACCTTACGTGTGGGTTGATTATGATGATGAGCAGACCACGCATTCATCGTCAGACGTACTACCCGTTCCCTTAGAAGAAGAGACAACATACTACTGGAGAGTTGTTTCGACAACAGATCGTCCGGGTGAAAATGGTGATAGTGAAAACCCGCCTATATGGAATTTTACAACCGGTACCACCAATACGGATAATCATCTGACCGATATGACAACCCAACTCTATGCGAATTATCCCAACCCCTTTAATCCGGAAACAGCTATTACATTTTCCTTAGACGAAGAGCAACGTGTATTACTGGAAGTGTTTGACAATCGAGGCCGGAAAATTATCAGTTTATTAGATAATGTCTTACCTTATGGAAGGCATCGTATTGTATGGGGAGGATATGATGAGCATGGGAATACGGTAAGCAGCGGTGTATATCTGTACAGATTAAAAACCTCCGGTTATATTGAAAGCAGATCAATGATTCTAATAAAATAAATACGAGGTCTTATGATTAGTTTTGGAAGTGATAATCATAGTGGAGTTCACCCTGATATTCTAGAGGTATTCCACTTGGCTAACAAAGGGTATGCGGTTGGTTATGGTGAGGATAGGATCACTATAGATGCTATCGGACAATTGCAGGACTTGTTCGGTGGTGCATGTGATGTATGGTTGATGATGACCGGAACAGGTGCTAATATGGTTGCTTTGCAATCCGTCGTGGCATCGTTTCATTCAATAATATGTGCTGACTATGCGCATATAAATGTCGATGAATGCGGTGCCGTTCAGAAGTTTACTCAAGCCCGTTTAGAAAGTGTGAAAACCACAGATGGAAAGCTGACACCGAATCTAATCGAACCATTAATGACAGGCCGAGGCGATGAGCACCGTTCGCAGAAAAAAGTGGTTTCAATATCGCAAAGCACGGAATACGGGACAGCTTATAGTCTGAAAGAGCTTCAAGAACTGTCTGATTTTGCGCACCAATACGATATGTTGCTACATGTTGACGGAGCTCGATTAGCTAATGCTGCGGCATACTTAGATGTTACTTTAGAGCAAATGACCAAAGATGTCGGCGTGGATATGGTCAGTTTCGGGGGTACTAAGAACGGAATGATGTTTGGCGAAGCGGTAATAAGTTTCCGTCCGGAATTGACGAAAAACCTCATCTATTATCGTAAACAGGCGGCACAACTTTTTTCCAAAATGCGCTATATCGCAGCACAATATACAGTTTATATGAACAACGATCTGTGGCTGACAAATGCCCGGCAGGCAAATGCAATGGCTCGCTATTTAGCGGAGAGACTGTCGGACTTAGAACGAGCAAAAGTTGTTAGTCCGGTGCAAAGTAATGCCGTATTTGCTATTATTCCTGCCGAAACGGTCTCTAAATTACAGGACAGATATCACTTTTATGTCTGGGATGAAACTAGTATGGTTGTCCGGCTGATGTGCTCGTTCGATACTCAAGAAGAATATGTTGATCGGTTTATCAAAGATTTGAGCAGCTTTTTATACTGAAAGAAATACAGCTGAGAAGTCTTCACCGACAGTCACTTAGCTAACGGATGAAAAAGCTTGCAATTTCAACGTGACTAAATATCTTGTCCTGTAGTATTAATTTAATAATAGTATGGAGGAAAACATGGAAAAATACTCAGCAAATGAAGTTATCGAAATAGCGGTGCAAATTGAAAGAAGCGGATACGAGTACTATCAGCAAGCATTAAAACGACACGATTTAGATGAAGAAACTAAGAAGCTGTTAGTTTTTTTAGGTGATCAGGAAAAGAAACACGAGCAACAGTTCTTGAAGATGAGAAATGATATTGATAAGATTGACCTTGAGTCTTCGAGTCAGTGGAACGAAGTAACTGGTTTTTTAAAAACAATAGTAGCCAGCCGCATCTTTAGCGATCCGGAATCAGCGATTTATAAAGCACAAAACTCGAACAGTAAAGCAGAACTCTTGAAGAATGCTATGCAGTTTGAGAAAGATACGTTGCTTTATTATCACAGCTTACACAGTCTTACAGGTGAAGAGCATGTCAAAGACACATTAGAAGAGATTATCGTCGAAGAAATGTCTCATATCGTGAGGCTAGGACTGTTCTTAGATAAATGGCATAAATAAGTGGCGTCAAACAGTTAATTTTACCATATCCACCAAATATTTTTAAACAACAACTATATTATCAGTGAGGTACTATAATGCTTAATGATATCGAAATTGCAAAGAAAGCGAAATTGAAACCGATTAGCAAGATTGCCGAAGACATTGGCCTTAAACAAAATGATATCGAGCTTTACGGTAATTATAAAGCGAAGATCTCATACGAGGCGCTGAAGCAAATTAAAAACAATAAAATGGGTAAGCTGATATTGGTGTCTGCAATAACACCCACTCCGGCCGGAGAGGGTAAAACGACAAACTCGATAGGCTTATCAATGGCTCTAAACAAGATAGGAAAAAAATCTATAGTTGCCATTAGAGAACCATCATTGGGGCCAACTTTTGGAGTTAAGGGTGGCGCCGCCGGTGGTGGCTACTCTCAAGTTTTACCGATGGAAGATATCAACCTTCATTTCACAGGTGATATGCATGCTATAACGGCTGCTCATAACACACTTGCTTCACTGATCGACAATCACTTAGTAGCAGGAAACAAATTAAGAATAGATCCGGTTAGAGTTAGCTGGGGACGTGTTCTGGATGTTAATGACAGAGCTCTGCGAAATGTAATTATAGGACTTGGTGGAAGAGGCCAAGGGATTCCACGCGAAGAAGGATTTGATATCACATCAGCGTCGGAAATAATGGCCATACTTTGTCTGGCAAATGATATTTCGGAACTGAAAGAGAAAATCGGCCGGATAGTTATCGGCTATTCATATTCTAAGGAACCTGTTACAGTGAAGATGCTCGGAGTAGAAGGGAGTATAGCAGTATTACTCAAAGATGCCTTGAAACCTAATTTGGTCCAAACTACCGAGAACACACCAGCACTTGTTCATGGTGGCCCTTTTGCCAATATTGCACAAGGTGCTAATTCAATTTTAGCTACTAAAACAGCTCTTCGACTTGCTGATTATGTGGTGACGGAGGCCGGATTCGGATTTGATTTAGGTGCCGAGAAGTTTTTTGATATTGTTTCCCAATACGGAGAATTCTGTACTCATGCAGTGGTCTTAGTTGCTACAGTTAGAGCTTTGAAGATGCACGGTGGTGTTAAAAAGAAATATTTGTCAAAGCCAAATCCCAAAGCAGTCGAGGAAGGTTTGGAGAATCTTGGCAAGCATTTAGAAAACATCGGGAAATTCGGCATGAAGTCAATCGTGGCAATAAATAGGTTCACTAGCGATACACAAGAGGAGCTAGACATAGTAAAAGAGTTTTGTCACGACAAGAATGCTGAAGTCGAAGTTGTCACCTTCTGGGGAGAGGGTGGTAATGGCGGCACTGAATTAGCCCAAAAGGTCATTGATTCCATAGACAAACATATTTGTGACCAAAAGCCTCTTTATGACTGGGAGTGGCCGGTAGAAAAAAAGATCGAGACCATTGCCCGCAGGATATATGGTGCTGAGAATATTGACTTCACCGAAAAGGCAAAACGTCACATAAGAAGAATCAATAAATACGGTTTTGATAAGCTTCCTGTATGTATTGCTAAAACACAAAAATCTTTATCTGATAACCCCGAACTGTTAGGTCGGCCTAAAGATTTCCTGGTGACCGTTAGAGAAATCATTATAGCCGCCGGTGCAGGATTTCTGATACCGGTAACGGGAGAGATCCTTAGGATGCCCGGTCTACCTAAAAAGCCAAACGCTGAGGTTATTGATATCGACGACGAAGCGGAGATCAGTGGTCTTATGTAAACTCAACTAACGCAAGTTGAAGGCGAAGTTTGTCTGCAAAAGGTAGCAATATATGCGGTACGTTGCCCCCCAGGCGGCATATTGTTTTAGATCATTTTAAGGGGAAAGAAAAGTTGCTAATTACTGGATTATCCCGGCAGTTATGCTCTTTGTAAAGGACGGCCGAGTATCAACTGAAAAAATAGTTGCTACGATATCTTTCAATTAAATAGGGGCAAGGCTCAACGAGCTTTGCCCCTATAATTATATCAGTTTACCTGCCAGGATTTATTATAAAATCCTGTCAGTAAGCTTATTCTTACTTCATAAGGATCATCTTCTTAGTTGAAGAAGATTCAGCAGTTTCCATTCTATAGAAGAAGATTCCACTGCCTGAATGTTGACCTCGGTCATTTATTCCATCCCAAACAACGTTATAAACTCCGGATTCAAGCTTTTCGTCAACGAGTGTTCTGACTTTTTGTCCTCTAACGTTAAAAATCTCCATTTTAACGTGGTCGTCGCTAGCCAGAGCGAAGTTGATGTTAGTTTCCGGGTTGAACGGGTTAGGATAGTTTCCTCTTAGTTCGGTTATGAGCGGTGTCATGTAATCATCATCGTCAACGCTCAGAACGATAATTTCACTTGTTTGTGCGGGATCAGAATCGCCTGTTGTATATTGAGCTATAACGCTATATACATAGTTGCCCGGTTCGAGAGAGCTGTCATTGTATTCAAGACCTGCGAATTCTTCTTCGATAACTTCATCGTTTCGCATAATCTTATAACCGATGAGAGCTCTGTTTTGGTCAACTGCTTCGCGTTCTGTGACATCGCTCAGCCTGGATCTGCTGATCAGTCTATTATTACCTTCTTCCGATCCGGCATAAGCTTGGATATTCCAGTTGTATGTGAAGTCGGCATTCAGAGCATTAAGAAGAGTCCACTCGTTGTTAAAGAACATTAGGTTACCGTATTGATTAACCTCAGGTCCACCGTCAACGCCGGCAGGGAATCCGCCTGGTGTGTCAACGTGGTATCCAAACCAGATTTCTTGCTCGGGATTTATCAATACCGGGTCATCAAGATGAACCTCATTCCATTGACTTTCCTGAACATTTTGAACAACTTGAGAGTATGCTTCCTGACCTGGATTGAGTGGTGATGCACCACCACCGGTCCAAACTTTTACAGTATAGGTGGCTTGTCCTACTTCCGGCCAGAATTTAATCGAGTTTATAAAAAGGCCTTCAATATTAAGTTCTTCGATGTTTTCCGGTGTAAATCTGGCTGCAACTTGGAATTGTACGGCACTATTAGTTCCGATAGCAGTGTGGTTGTTACCGGTATCCCAGTTAATCCACTGTGGCTCGGCAAGAACAGTCCCCGGAGGATACCATTCTAAGCTGACATTATTTCTATTGTACAACTCATAGTCAAGGCCTACAACGGGGTTGAGGCTCTCGATCAATTCATATTCCAGATTAACTTCATCACCTTGAATAGCTACATTTTCTTCTCTGATAGTGTCGAAACCTTCTAATCTGACTCTGATATTGTAGTTGCCGTGAATTATTCTACGAAACGTCACTTCACCATCTTCATCGACATAATCAATGAATTGATCGTCATTTTCGATGCTTGTCAGCCTAACTTGTGCTCCTTCAACCGGGTCCCCGGAATTGGAAGTCAATGATATGTTAACATCAGCTTGCATGCGATTCCATAACGAATTGGAGAATGCCGGATCAGCATGAACATCACCAGCATAAACAGCTACCACAGCCCATTTGTATTCACCCGGATCGAGTTCAAGCCCCCAACCGGTATCGACGTGAGATGTGTCTTCTGACATAGTAAGGAAGGTCCAGTTATCAGGTTCATCTTGGTCTGCAGGTCTTAACCGGTAGACGTTGTAACCTTCTAAGTTTCGATTAAGGGTAGATACACCAGCTCTTCCATCAGTTCTTCGGGTGAAAGGTCTGGTGCTGGCAAAACTCTCACCTGTATGAGGAACTTGTTCTTCAGTAAATTCCGGGATTTCACCGATATTAGCAGTGTAGTTGAACTCATGGTTGGTAGATGTATGTAGATCATGCTTGGTAGTGAAGCTAGAACCTCCGGGTGTCATTGCTATACGATTACCACGATTATCGGGGGCAACGAAATCAGCATAAGCTTGGATGTTCCAGTTACGCTGCATCGGTGGCTGGGAAACCTGGGTCAAGGTAGTCCAATCACCACCAATCTCTAATAGATTGGAACGACCGTCGTGTTCTAGTGGGCCATTATCAGCTCCCAGGGGATGTCCACCAGGTGTGTTGACATGGTATCCAATCCATAACTCTTGATCTTCCGGAATAAGTGGTGGGTCATCAAGTATAACTTCGTTCCATTGACCAGTTGTAACGTTTCTCAATACTTCCTGATAAATCAGTTGTCCGGGATTCATAGCCGGAGTCATAGCTCCGCCGCTCCAAATTTTCACAGTATAGGTTGCACCTTGTCCGGTTGGGAAGAACCTGAAATTTGTAACATGCAAACCGCCAATATCAAGTTCATCGATGTCGTCGGCAGTGAATCTCATAGCAGCGTGCATTTGAGCTGCTTGCCCGGTACCAACACCGGTGTCGTTTTCACCGGAGTCATAATGTGCCCATTGCGGGGTTCCCGGCTGAGGAGTTAACCAGCTCAGATTTACTTGGTCTTCTTCTTCATCGTCATCTGCATACACGAAAGGAACTCTATAGGGGACTGAATTTAATTGGATATTTCCCAGGTTCTCTTGTGTACCGCCGATATTTGGTGTTGATCTATGTTCTGTGTAACTGAATTTATGAACATGTAAATTGAAGTCTACACCTTGCTGAGTAGTAGCAACATTTTCAATAGTGAAAGAACCATCAGCTTGAGATTGGGTTTGGTAATCGGCTCCTTCACGATATAACCTTATGGTTGCATCGATTAAGCCATCAGGTTGATCGTTACTTATAACCCTACCGGTCACAGTAGCATGTACTGTTTCTCGGACTTCGATATCTCCTAAGTTGCGGTTTTCAGCAAAAACGGTAACCGCATCTCTGTGAGTTTCAAAGTCATCGTGAGTAATGGTCATTGTGTAATTGATTCCATCCTCATTTCCAAAAACATCTTCAAGAGTAAAGGCTCCATTAGCTGCCGTATTGGTCTGAAAATTAAGGCCTCTGCCTTGTAAATTAACAGTAGCATTTCCCACCGGTTGTTCGTCTGTTCCAACAACTCTACCGGTAACATCGAACGGTTGGTACTGACCAACATAACCGAGTCCGGCTTGATGGACAATTGGGTTCTCAACTGTCAAGCTTTGGACCATAACAGCCACTTTAACTCTGTCAATTTGCCAGTCCTCGTCGAGGTTGAAGTTATGATTAACATTAGTTTCCTGACCGGCTTCGTTCAAATCGAATGCAACTTGATGGTATCCTTTTGCCGAAGCAAAATAGTCGGGGTCCATTATGCCTGTTAGATCATAAGTCATGACGAACACAACATGATTATTTGGCGTATCAATATCCTCAAGCATAGTGATATCAGCTGATACTGCCAATCTTCCTTGGTCGTCAACCTCGGCATTGACGAACATTGTCATGGGTGCTTGTCTTGGCTCAACGGCATTATAGGCATTGGTGTAGGCACCAAGAACACCATCTCCACCTCCAACTACTCTAACATTACCGTTAAACCTGGCATGGGGAATTCCTGCAACCTGGTAAAGTTGTGCTCTTGTGTTAAAATTCGGGCTTTGGTGCGGCCCGTTTCCTTGCCAAATAATAGGTATCAAGAACGGGAAATCTTCCTCGTTATTGTTCATTTGATTCAGCGCCGACCGCGCTGCTGGACAAAATCCGCAAGTGGTCGTCGAGAACACTTCTGCTACTACCCACGTTTGCGCTGCAAACAGTGTCGGTGTGATCAGCAAAAGCATCCACATTCCGATTAAGATAGCCCTTGAAAGAGGCTTCAAGAATGCTTTGTTCATTATTGTCTCCTTATTGTTTTGTTTTGTTGTAAATGAGATTCCCCGGTTTCACCGGTTCTCTAATTTATACTGTTTAATCTTGAGACGCTATTTCTTCTAATAATTAAGAGCGTCCCTGCTTTATCCAGACTTATAGGTCATAATATAGCCTTTATCTTCATCGTGGACACGTATATGCGTCAGATTGTTTTGTCAATCATAAAATTGCAAGACTGAGAAGAGTGAACCTCGATTTTATTAAAGTTGCTACCTTAAAAGAAGCATCTTTCTCTTCTCAGTGTAGCTATCTGTTTCCATTTTATAGAAATAAATACCACTACTGACCTCAAGGTCATGATCATTTTTCCCATTCCATATTACGTCATGCATGCCTACAGGTAAAATCTCGTCAAGTATATTTTTCATTGTTTGCCCTTTAATATTGTGAATCGAAATCCTAACTCTTTGCTCACCGGCCAGTGAAAAAGCTATCGTGGTTGCAGGATTGAATGGGTTGGGGTAGTTTCTTTTTAGCTGGGTAACATGAGGCTTTAGATCGATTTGTTCAGAGGTGTCAAGGATTGCTACTTCTTCAGTGTATCTCGGTTTAGATTCACCGGTTGTGTATTGAGCGACTATGCTGTATTTATAGTTACCAATGGGTATGCTGATGTCTCTATAAGACATATTTTCAAGATCTTCAGCAATCAGTTGATCGTCTCTGAATACCTTGTAGCCTAAAAGCTTTCTGGTTGGATTGTCACTTTCGGATCTGTGTTCGTAGGGATTTCTGGTAATGGCTTTGGATTTACCACCATCAAGTTCTGTCGCATACGCCCAAAGGTTCCAGTTATTATCAAAATTCGGATTGAGGTCCGTCAGGGTGCGCCATTGATTATTTATGTAGATAAGGTCTCCATGTTTATTATGAGCAGTACCTTCATCAATGCCGGCAGGATATCCGGTTTGAGTTGTCACATGATATCCGAACCAAATCTCTTCATCGGCAGGAATCAGTATAGGTTGTTCCAATAAGACCTCATTCCACTCATTATTAGCGATACTTGTAACAGGTTGAGACATCACCTCTTCGCCTGCCCATAAAGGTGTACCTCTTCCACCTCGCCATATTTTCAAAGTATAATTTGCTGTCGGCTCATAGGGGTAAAACTTGATACGGTCGATATAGAGTCCTTCTATATTAAGCTGTTTGATTGCTTCAGGAGTGAATCTGGATGCCACCTTGAAGTCTAAGGGGCCATTAGAACCAATAGCATCATAGTTGTCTCCATTATCCCAATGTATCCACTGTTCGGTTCTCAAGTCACTGCCCGGTTTTTCCCATCTTAAGAGTACATTGTTGTTATTGAAAATCTCATGTTCTAAGTTGGCAACGGGGTACAATGCTTCGATTAATCGTATTTCATGATGGAAATCAATGTCATCCACATCTACCTCAGTTTCGACATAACGATCAAAACCAAATAATTTGGCTGATACATTATAAGATCCCCGCCAGACATCGGGTAAAATCACAATCCCATCCTCATCTGCTTTGTCGCTGTAAATATGCCTGGAGTTACCATCTATATTTGTAAGTGTAACCACAGCACCGGTGACGGGATCACCGGAATTAGATGTTAATTCAATTTTTACTTGGCAGTACATGTCCTTTAGTAAAATGTTGGAGAGTGTTGGCACGGAGAGGCTGTCATTAGCATAGGATGCTTTAACTGCGTATTGGTATATTCCCGGGACTAAATCAATCCATTCTGTGTCTGTATAGCTGGTGTCTTGTGAAGTGTATATATGCTCCCAGTTTTCTGTCTGATGTCGATCCTCTGTTTTAAACCTGAACAGTTGATACTCTTCTAAAGATCTGCTATGACTTGTATAAGTAGAAGATCTATTAGAATTGATTCTTCTTATGGACGGATCGGTATTTGTTCTATAGTAGCCATGATTTGAAGCCTTATCGATCCTTTTTTGAAGGTTGTCTTGACCTTTTAGAGAAAGACTGGCTGTTGGGTCAGTTTCATCCGAGATGCTGTCTTTTGCTAAGAAACGACACCTTTCATCTCCGCCGGCATTATGGCCTGCAAAACCTTGCAGATTCCAATTATAAGTTAAGTCATTATTCAAATCATATAGAGTGCGCCAAGTGTTTCCTATATGTATTATGTTTCCATAGTAATCTTTATGAGGCCCTTCGTCTGCCCCGGCAGGAAACCCTCTCGGTGTATCTACTTCGTATCCGAACCATAGTTCCTGATTGGGTAATATCTCAACAGGTTCGGACAAATTGACTTCATTCCACTCTTCTACCTCAAAATGCTCTACAAGCTGAGATGTCATTAATTGTCCCGGATCTAAAGGATCTGTGCTGCCACCAAGCCAAACCTTAATAGTATAGGTTGCAGCTTCTTCTATAGGGAAGAACCTGATACTATTAAGAAAAAGACCATCGACATCCGCTTCTACAATTTTTTCAACTGAAAAGCGGCTAACAACTCTAAAGCGAGCTTGACCGCCTGTGCCAATGCCATCATTGTTCTCGCCGGAATCCCAATGCAGCCATTGCGGAAATCCCGGTGCCGGTGAGTACCAGTTGAGGTCAACTTCTTCATCTTGATTGATCTCGGCGTTAAGCTTACGAGCAGGATAGGACTCTATGTATAACCTGATATTACCCAGATTTATGTTGGTATTGGTAACATCATGGTTTGAATTATGATCAACATATCTGCGTTTCGTTATGTTAAGATCGTAGCGGACGGGATCAACAGACCCTAAGATGTTTTCTATACTGAAACTGCCGTCCTCTTCAGAGATTGTAGCATAATCTTCGAGTCCCTCAAAACTGATAAAAGCACCGGCAAGCCCCTCTTCATTGTCACTAGCGATGATGCGGCCTGTTAAATTAAACAGTAATTCATTTTGATGTGGTTCGGAGAAGACATATTCGGAGAATATTCCGTTGGTATATATGGCTTGAACAGCGTATTTGTAAAACCCTGGAGCAACATCATTCCAAGTGCTGTCAGCGTAAACTGTGTCGGCGGTTTCGGTCAGGTACGTCCAGTCTTCGGGGGTTTCTTCCTGTCCCGCAATTAGTCTATATATATTATAACCTTCTAAAGCTCGATGATTATTAAACGGGGAACTTCTTTTTGGCATTCTGGTTGGCCGGTTATTACTTTTAAGTGACAATAGTTCATTATCTTGGTTTTCTGATTTCGTGGTTGGTTTAATATTTTTATGTTGATTTGGTTGAGCTAACTTGATTTGAGAGCCTCTATCTCCACGATTCCTGATAGCGAAGGCATGGATGTTCCAATTATAGTCTAGTTCTTCATCAATAGCTGAAAGAGTAGTCCACTGGTCATCAATGTTTATCAGGTTGCCATAATCGTTTACAGCCGGCCCGGGGTCACAACCTAGAGGATGTCCAACCATAGTATTTACATGATAGCCTATCCACAATTCCTGTTCACCCGTAATTGGAACATGTTCATCTAATTCTACTTCATTCCATTCCTCATTATTTATTTCTGCAACTAATTGGCTAACTATCTCATCACCGGGTTGTAGGGGGTCGTTAGAACCACCCTCATATATCTTTATCGTATAGGTAGCGTTAGCTTCGTTGGGGAAAAACCTGACTGAAGTTACCGATAGTCCAATTACATTAAAATCTGCTAAACTCTCCGGAGTAAAACGTTGAGTAACTATGAATTCGGCGGCCTGACCGGTACCTATTGCATCGCCCATGTTATATCCGGCATCCCAGTGAAACCAACCTTCATTAAGGTAAGAGGGACGTGGTGTATTCCACTGAATAAACATTGTATCGGCTTCAGCGCTTAGATTTATCTCCAAATTTCTAGGTGGCCAGGCGTGTTCATCTAATCTGACAATTCCTACATTAACGTTCTCTTCTTGGACATTAAGGTTACTCTCGTGTCTTTCATAACCGTGTAAAGCAATAGTTAAGCTGTAACCAATCCCCTCGGGTGAGCCTTGAACGTTGGTTAACGAAAAAAAACCTTCATCTTCGGTTCTGGTTTCGTAATAATTATTTTGCGATTCTAAAACAACTGTGGCTTCAATCAAACCTTCAGGTGCATCATTACCGATAACCTGACCGGAAACTACAACTTGAGCCTTGATCGTCAATACAAAACTCAATATTAAGACTGTTAATAAACACTTCAATACTATTCTATTCATGTGATATGACCTCATCCTTATTCATGATGGTATAGTGGTAGAACCCGACTGGTTAAATTGCCAACATAATCGGTGCAATGAACCTTCTATTCTGTCCGCCAAAAACAACTGCAAACGTTTCGACCTCCACACTTCAATTTTTATAACAATAATGATGATGTTCAATATAGAGCAGGGAAAAAATTGTCAACTAATTTTTGTGATTGTTTATCAATCGTTGAAAGAAGGGGTAAAGCAAAGTCGCAAAATATATGGGGTCAGGAAGTCTGAGCTTATCTTTGAAGACTACATCATCCATACTCAACACTAAACACTAAACTCTAAACCCTTCACCCTTCTGTATACAACGGACGGCTCGGCCATTAAAAGAGTAACAGCCCGGCGGTCTGTTATACAATAAAAACAGACCCGTTTCTGACTCCACCGGACGAGACCGTTCAGAAAAGAGAACCTATAATCAGGCAGCATTCTTGATTTTAGTTGAGAAACGATAATTATTTGGGAAAGGTTAAACAATTGCTAAAGAAAGATTACTCCTGTATCCGGATGTTTAAATGCTATCTAAGGAGACTGCTATAAGAATAGTTGAAGAAATTCAAAACCTTCCGTTTCCAGCCATTCAAAGCAAAGCATACTAGAACTGAGCTAAGCTTGAGCAAGAGCGGTCAAACAATAGCTTAGGAGCAATATTATGCTGGGCAGATTAGTTCTGTAAGGCCTTCTCTAATGCTTTGATAACCTTGTCAGATGTGGGAACAGTACGTGATGAAAACCTGTCGATAATCTCGCCGGTACGGGATATGAGAAACTTATTGAAATTCCAGGTGATTCTTCCTTTGAAGTGAGGGTTAGTTTCTTTCGAGGTTATATAAGTGTACATTGGATGCTGGCTATCACCGGCTACAGATATTTTTGATAAGATTGGGAAAGTCACACCATATTCGGAACGATAAAATTTTTCGATTTCTTCGTTAGTGCCCGGTTCTTGGTTCATGAAATTGTTTGCCGGGAAGGCAAGAATTACTAATCCGTCTTTCTCATGTTTTTTGAACAGTTGCTGTAGTTCACCGAGCTGCTTAGTGAAACCGCATT
>PWNZ01000038.1 GCA_003564135.1 Candidatus Cloacimonadota bacterium | reverse complement strand
TTAAGCGGTAATTGGCAGCCTATTGATGCCTTTTCCGGTTACTTTAATGGAAGAGGTTTTGAGATTGTAGGATTAACCATTAATTCACAGAACAATACAGGTTTATTCGGCGTTCTCAATGGCGGACATTTAGAAAGAATTAAACTGGAGAATGTCGATGTCCAAGGTTCCGATAATGTCGGGGCTTTGGTAGGCTTTAATGATGGCGGAACAATAAGATTTTGTTCCGCTGCTGGCGAAGTGTCAGGTGATAATAATGTGGGAGGTCTCGTCGGAAATAATGACGGTATTATTAAAGAATCCTACAACAGAGAAGTAGAGGTGACGGGCAGTCAAAGGATTGGAGGTATTGCCGGGCTTAACGACGGTGAAGGAACCATTGAAAATTGCTATAATATGGCAATGGTTAAAGGTATAAACATTGTCGGCGGTTTGGTCGGCAAGAACGAAGGTACGGTAGAGAATTCTTATTCTACCGGTTTTGTTCAAATAGAAACAATGATTCAATCGAACATAGCAGGTGGACTTATCGCTGAAAATTCCGGAGATGTTCTAAGTTGTTATTGGAACACCGAAACCTCCGGAAGATCAAATTCTGATGGAGGTTTGGGAAAAACAACCGCAGACATGACATATTCTTATGACAAGGATACCTATGTCGGTTGGGATATGTTATACACTTGGCGAAAAGACCCGGATTATACTGTCAATGACGGTTATCTTTACCTGAGATTCCAAAGTCCCGGCGGCTTTGCCGGTGGTGCCGGGACTGAAGATGACCCGTATCAGGTGGAAACTGCCGATCATTTAAACAATGTAAGAGATTTTTTGGGTTCTGAGCATCACTTTATCCAAATAGCCGATATTGACTTAGGTGTTCCCCCCTGGAATCAAGGTGAAGGTTGGAATCCGATTGGTGAAGGTATTAGGGGTAGTGAATTTATAGGAATATATGATGGGAATGGTCATATAATAAATGGTCTTACCATAAATAGACCAAATGAATGGCAAATCGGTTTATTTGGGTTTACAGCTCCATATCGCAATTATAACTCTACAGGTTATGAGCATACGCAAATTAGAAATTTAGGGTTAACAAACGTTAATATTGTAGGTTTTACTTTAGTAGGAGGTATAATAGGTCATGCTTGTTCTACAATCATTTACAAATGTTATGTTTCTGGATATATTATGGATAGTGCTGAATTTTCCATTAATGATCAAGGAACAGGTGGTCTTGTTGGTCATATATATGGATCTTCGATAATAAGTAATAGTTTTAGTAGGTGCGATGTATCTGGTTATGCTAAGATAGGTGGTTTAGTTGGTACAATTTATTCCTCCGTTATAGAAAGATGTTATAGTACAGGAAGTGTTAATGGTAATGAAGATGTTGGGGGACTAGTAGGACATAACTATCAATCAAATATAGAACAATCCTATTGGGATATCGAAACTTCTGGAATTAATACTTCAGCAGGAGGAGGTTTAGGTAGATACACAGATGAAATGACATATCCACACCATTCGAATACCTATGTAAACTGGTCATTAAGTTTTGACTGGTGTGATGATAATAACTATGAGATTAATGATGGTTATCCATATCTGAGATTACCAAGATCCGATGATTTTGCAGGCGGCTTAGGAACTGAGCAATATCCATATCAGGTATCAACGGCGGAACATCTTAACAATGTACGGTATTATCTAAGTGAGTTTAATGGTAAAAAATTCTTTATACAAACAAATAATATCGATTTAGATGTAAGCCCTTGGAATGAGAATGAAGGATGGGTACCTATCGGAGAAGGGTTTCCTTCAGCTTACCAATTTTTTGGTTCATATAACGGTGATGGAAACATTATCAAAAACTTATACATTAACAATAATGAACCCTCTGAAGGAGTTAAAGGATTATTCGGTGGTATTGAAAAAGCACAAATATCGAATTTGGGATTAATAAATGTTAATATAACAGTTGCTGGAGATGTTGTCGGATCATTGGTTGCAGATGCATGGAATTCATCAATAAGCAATTGCTTTTCCACCGGCATTGTACATGGCTCAGAAGCTGTAGGAGGTTTGGTTGGAATATCAAACGCATCTATACAAAGGAGCTATAGTATGTGTAGCGTATCTGGAACTAATGAAGTAGGTGGATTGATAGGATATAATTATAACTCTGTCGATAATTGTTATAGTGCCGGAGAAGTTATTGGTAATGGTTCTGATGTTGGAGGGTTGATAGGATATAATAATCAGGGGTCTGCTTCCTCTTGCTTCTGGGATACTGAATCTTCTGGTCAGTCTTCCTCTGCCGGGGGGACGCCCTTAACCACCTTAGAAATGCTTCAAGAAGATAGTTTTACAAACTGGGATTTTGATAATGTTTGGGAGATAGCGGATTATAATCCTTATATCCGCAAACATTATCCTACTCTGCAGTGGCAGGAAGGTCCGTCGGCGTATAACCGTATCGACAATGCTCATGTGAAGGTATTTCGTGACCGAACTTGTTACTGGGAGTCGTTTCCCAGATTGGAAGAACAGAATAACTTTGAAGACAGTCTTGCCTATACACGAGAATTGTTAGAACCGTTTACCGATGAAAATATCATCAACGAAGTTGAAGGTCAATGTGATATAAACGAAAATATTCTCACTATGTTATGGGATGATCCATATTGGATAGGTCAGGATGTAGCATTCAACGGTTTAGACGGTTTTAAGCTTTATTTGCATGACACAGACGAATACTTTCTTCACGTTACGGGAGATAAGATATATCATTTTGATCCAAACCATGCTTCGCCCTCAATGACTCTTTACGAGGATAGTGAAAACTGGGTTGGTTATCACATGCCGCAAACGCGCCATTTCTTTGATGCATTCGGAAGCACGTTGGATGACCTTTACTCGGTGAAAGCGGAAAATTGGTCTGCCTTTCTCTGTCCCGCTTGCCAAGAACCATCACCCGCAGGCGATCCCGGTATTCAAGGTTGCAGTCAATGTACAGACGGCTGGATGATAGGTTATCATGATCCCGGATATGGTGGAGGTGCCGTTCTCGAATACGGCAAGATGTATAAAATCAAGACTGATGTCGACCATGATATATCATTTAGGTGGTACGATCCGACCGAAGACGATATCTGGCCTCCGCCTCCCGAGAATCATTCTTTTCCTCCACCGCCGCGACCGGAGTATTTTACTTTCAATGACGGTTCCTTATATGAGTCGTTCTTTATCAGTGAGATAGAGAATGATGAAGATGTATTGGAAGTGGCGGTATATGCGGGAAATACTTGTGTCGGTGCAAGTGTATTTCAGGGAGGATATCCTCTGGAGATATTGGCTTATACACATAATTCACGCTATGATGATGAGATAAGTTTTGTCCTGATGCGTGAAGGTCAAATTGATGAACCGCAATTTTACCGCACTGTAGAAGTGAAAGATTTTCACAACGACCGGTATATACCTCAAGAACTTCAGCCGATGCAGCGTGATTTTACTGTGGTGCGTCTGACTGGAGACGGAGATGACGGCAGAAGAAGGGGTAAACCGGCAGAGCCGCAGATAGTTTTAGGTCAAAACTATCCCAACCCGATGGTTTTGGAAGCAGCCGCCGAGACACAGAGAAGGCAATACCGTTCAGCACCGGGTACGACAACTATACCGTTATACCTGTCGAAAGAGACGGAAATTACGATAAACGTTTTCAATATTCGCGGTCAGAAGGTAGATAATGTCGTCTCCGGCAAGTTCTCTTCCGGTAACCATACCTTCAACTGGGACGGAACGGACAAACGCGGCAGGACCGCCGCTGCCGGTATCTATTTCTACAGATTAGAGAGTGAAGAGAAGGTGATCAACAGGAAGATGCTCTTGATCCGCTAACGATCTAAAAACCCACAAATATACACAAATAAATTATCCACAAATGGGCACAAGTAATTGAGGATTAACGGATAAACCAAGAAAACAATTACTGTGTCCGTTTGTGGGTTTATATATTGAGGAGGAATAATGAAGAAATATACACTAATAATATTGATACTAATCACAGCGACAGCTTTACTCTATCCGCGAACACATATCATCTGCCAAGAAGGAACAGGTGCCTTTGCAACCATAGCTGCCGGGATAGATGTCGCTTTAGACGGTGATACACTCCTGGTCTATCCGGGGACATACTATGAAAATATCGATTATGACGGTAAAGATATCGTGATCACAAGTCTGTACGGAGTGGAAAGCGATGACCGCAGCATTATCAGAGAGACAATAATTGACGGAAATGAAGAAGGAACGGTAGTAGCGTTTAAATCGGGAGAAACGCGAAATGCGGTACTTAACGGTTTTACAATACAAAACGGGTGGTCAAGCTTTCACCGGAACTGTCATTTTTATTCGACGGGAGGGGGGATTTTCATAGATGAATCTTCTCCTGTAATCAGCAATTGTTACATAGAAAATAATATGGGCTACAACGGAAGTGGAATATTTGCACAAGGAGGTGGGAATCCATTATTAAAAGGAAATATTATAAGATATAATCAAAATATATGTAATCAGGGTGCAATAAGAACATGGAATGTTGATTTGCAATTTTGCACAACATCATTAAACAGTGTATATAAAAACTATGGCTCGCGAGACATTTTTATATTAAGCGATCATCAATCACCAATTGTTGTAGATACATTTACAGTTAAAAATCCCGACAAAGGTGAGTTTGTTGTTATTCAAGACATTCCTGATGATTTTTATATGACCGTAAATCACGGCAAGATTGAGCCTGTGGCTGCCGATCTGTATGTTGCACCTGACGGCTGTGACAGAAACAGCGGTCTCTCTTTTGAAGAGTCACTGCAAACTATCGCGATGGCCATGATAAAGATAAAACCGGACAG
>PWNZ01000187.1 GCA_003564135.1 Candidatus Cloacimonadota bacterium | reverse complement strand
TTTCAGCGTTCGGTGTTGAAGAAAAGGTTTAGAGATTAGAATGGATAGCGGTTTTATCTGCTTGACAACTATAGAGTTATCGAAAGACTATCCTTTAGCCGGATACTTAGATATAGAAGGAATGCAGGGGGGGGCAATACCCCTCACCCCACCAGACAATCATGTACGATTATAATAATTGCACGAACAAGAAAGTCGAGGAGATATTGTGGAAATAATTCAATGCCCGATTTGTAAAAGAACCGATGCTACACAAAAACAATGTCCAGAAGGAAGAGATTCATCTAAAGTGCACTGTCCTAATTGTAGTACTTACGAAATCTCAGGGACAGCTTTTGTGACTCAATCGAATAAATCTCAAAACACTCGTTTGTCTTTTGCTATAAGAGAAAGAACCACAAACGGCAAAGAGTATGTGAAAATAAACTCAGAGAACTATAAGCAACTAACTGAAGGAATAGACTATCCGATAACTATAAAAGAAAAGGCTGAGTTAGTCTTAAAAATTGTTTTCAAAGATGAAAAAGCCTTTATCCATGGTTTTGATCTAAATGATACAAACCGGGTTATTTCCAACATAGAATCTGCAGATGAAATGGCTAAAGTAATCAGATTAATGGATGGGAAAGAGTGGTTTGATATGACAAGAGATTCTAAAGGAGGGACGTTGTTGTCTGTCATCGGTAAAGGCAAGGAATATGCCGGGTCAATTCTATTCCCGACTCTTAATTCTGACCAGATATTTGTAGCTATGTCTTTAAACGAGGAATTAGCCGGAGTTTATGAAGAAGGAATCAAGAAAGCATTAGACGAATGTAGATTGACACCTTGTAGAATTGAGCGGAGAGAGTTTAATGCAGAGATTACCTCAAAGATACTTGATGGAATTACGAAAAGTCGTTTCCTAATAGCCGACTTTACCGGTCATATATTGCAGTAGAAAAAATGAGGAAGGTTATAAATGAAAAAAGATAATAAAGAGCCATTAAAAATTAACGAGAAAGAGCCCCGGGGATTTCTGGTAGCTATAGGGGGAAATGAAGACAAGGAATATGACTTAGAAATTCTTACTACTCTGTTGTCACTTGTTGATTCTGATTGTCCAAAGATCGAAGTGATAACTACTGCTACCAGTTTACCCATAGAGACCGGGCAGGAATATGTTGATGCATTTTCTAAAAAGGGAAAGAGTTCCGTTGGTATTCTTAATATTGCCGATAGGGAAGGTGCAAGTAATCAAAAGTTTCTGAAGCGGATTAAAACTGCCGATATAATATTTTTTGCCGGCGGAGATCAACTTAGATTAACCAGTATTCTGGGCGGGTCGCCGGTAATTGAAGAAATCAAACGGAGATATAGGGAAGAACTTTGTATCATAGCCGGTACCAGTGCCGGTGCGGCGGCGATGTCCAGAACTATGATTTATGGTGGAGATAGCAGCGAGGCTCATCAGAAAGGCAGTGTAAAAATTGGAGAGGGTATCGGTTTTATAGATAATATAGTCATTGATACCCATTTTGTTGAGAGAGGGAGATTTAACAGGCTGACGCATGTTGTATGCCTTAATCCTGCTAATTTAGGGATAGGTTTAGGTGAAGATACCGGGATTATTATCGAAAAAGGTCATATCGTCAAAGCTATCGGTGCCGGTCTGGTTGTGATTTTTGATGGGCTGAATTTAAAGTATTCGAATGTAGCCGATATTAAATTTGAGGAAGCAATTGCTATGGAACATTTATTAGTTCATACAATTGTAGATGGTCATGGATTTGACATAAAAACGAGAAAATATATACGACCCGGAGACTTAAGTTAGGTCTTAATTACGAACAAATAAGGAGTGAAAATGAAAATAGTGGAGATAAGGGCTCTGAGAGGGCCTAATTTGTATAGTTTATGGCCGGTAATTTTTATGAAACTGGATCTCGAAAGCCTGAAAGAGATGCCGACAGATAAGGTGTCCGGATTTAAAAACAGGCTGGAAGAGATGATGCCTTCTCTGTACGGTCATAACTGTTCTCCGGGAAGACCCGGAGGCTTTTTTGAGCGGATAGAGCGGGGAACCTGGGCTGGACATGTAGTTGAACATGTTGCTATTGAGCTTCAGTGTCTGGCAGGTAATGAAGTTTCCTTTGGGAAGTCATTCAGTACAGAAAAAGAGGCTGTTTATAAGATCGTCTATTCTTATATATCCGAAAAAGTTGGTCTGAAAGCCGGCCGGTTTGCGGTGGCTATTGTAGGAAGATTATTCCGGGGAGAAACTACTGATCTTGAGCCGTTAATATACCGGTTGAAGAAGATTAGAGATGACAATCTTCTCGGTCCTTCAACAGTGTCAATCGTTAATGAGGCTAAACGAAGAGGTATCCCCCATATCAGATTGAACGAAAATAGTTATGTCCAGTTAGGTCACGGCTGTTATCAACGCCGGATTCAGGCTAGCCTTATAGATAGTACCTCGGCAATAGGTGTTGATATTGCCGATGACAAAGAACGTACCAAGAAGATATTAGCTGATAGAGGGATTCCTGTGCCCGAAGGGATATCAGTAGATAACCTCGCTAAAGCTCAGAGAGTTGCAGCTAAACTGGGCTATCCGGTGGTTGTTAAGCCTGTGAGTGGAAATCATGGACGTGGTATAACTATTGATATCTGGGACGAAGAGGAACTGAAAGTAGCTTATGAAAATGCTGAAATGATAAGTGATAACATTTTAATCGAGAAATTTCTGGTTGGCTTAGATTTTAGGATTCTGGTGATTAACAGTAAGTTTGTGGCAGCAGCACAAAGAGAACCGGCTTTTATAATCGGTGATGACAACTCTACGGTTCAGGAACTGATTGATGAGGTCAATAATGATCATGAGCGGGGTGTTGGCCATGAACATAATCTGACCAGAATAACCATAGATACCATGACAGAAAGGATACTGGCAGTCAAGGAGTTATCTCTTCAGTCCGTCCTACCGGCCGGACAGAAGCTATATGTTAAATCAACAGCCAACCTCAGTTCCGGTGGTACTGCTATAAATGTGACTGAGAATGTTCATCCTCTGGTTAAGTTGATGGCTGAGAGAATAGCCAGAATAATAGGGCTTGATGTTATGGGGATCGATGTTATTGCTCCGACATTACATGAGCCTCTGCAGCAAAATATTGGAGGCGTTGTTGAAGTTAATGCCGCACCGGGAATCAGGATGCATCTTAACCCGACCGAGGGCGAGTCTATCAATGTTGCAGCCCCTATAGTCGATATGCTTTTCCCTCCCGGGGCTTTTAAGCCTGTGCCTATAGTTGCTGTGACAGGCACCAATGGTAAAACTACTACCGTCAGATTGATCTCCCATATTCTGGGATTGAATGGAAGCACTGTCGGGATGACAACTACTGATGCGGTAGTCATTGATAATATACCGGTTCTGGAAGGAGATTTTAGCGGTCCAGTCGGAGCCATGAGTGTATTAACAGATAAAACTATAGACCATGCCGTATTGGAGGTTGCCAGAGGTAGTATTTTGAGACGTGGTTTAGGTTATTCGCGGAGTAATGTCGGGGTGCTTTTAAACATTAGTTCCGATCATTTAGGCGAAGGCGGGATAGATAGTCTGCAAGATCTGACCAGACTTAAATCGACTGTTATTGAAGCGGTAAAGACTGATGGACATGCAGTTATAAATGCCGATGATTCTTTCGTTCTTTCATGTTTGGATTGTATTACAGCCAGCCCGATTTTATTTTCAATTAATCCGGATAATCCGGCATTACAGGAAAACCTGGAGAAGGGCAATATGAATGTAATATATAAAAATAGTGACATAGTGATTATGAAAAAGGGCTGGGAGTCAATAGTTGCCAGTGCTGTTGAAATACCGATAACGTTTACCGGGAAGGCTATCTTTAATATAAAAAATGTACTGGCAGCAGTGGGGGCAGTCTCATCGCTGGGATTAAATGCGAAACAGATAAGGGCTGGATTGGTAAGCTTTAGTGCATCTTTAGGACAATCTCCGGGAAGGATGAATATAATAGAGATTGATGGTTTTAAGGTTGTTATTGACTATGGACATAATATTGGAGCGATTAATGCCACCGGAGACTTTATAAAAGGGCTGGCTTCAGGTAGAAGCATCCGGATGGCTTCAGGATCTGGTAACCGGAGGGATGAAGATATTATCAAGTTTGGTTATACTTTGGCTCAATACTATGACCATGTAATTATTTACGATTCGGATCCAAGGGATAGAAAGGTTGGCGAAACAGCGGAACTGATCCGCCAGGGATTGTTAGATGGCGGCTTTAATGAAGAAATGATAACTGTGATTTTAGATGAGCAACAAGCAACACAGGCTGCCCTGAAGATGGCCGAAGCAGGTGATGTTATAGTATTACAGGCAGATGATATAAATCAAGTTATCAGTGATGTACTGGCTGTCAAGGATGAATCAGAGGAATATTTATTAAAATCAATTAATGAAGAGAGCTAAGAGAATTTAGAATTTAGAATGTAGAATTTAGAGTGAAAGAGTGGATTAGTTGAATAGTTGATTAGTTGATTAGTTAAATAGTAAATTAGTAGAATAGTAAATTAGTAGAATAGTAGAATAGTAGAATAGTAGATTAGGAAAAGATGGGGATTATTAATAATGAAGAGTGAATAATGAACAGCAGAAGGAAGTTTAGAGTTTAGTGAATAGTGAAGGGCAAAGAGCGGAGAGCAGAGAGCGGAGATAATTTAGAATGTAGAATTTAGAATTTAGAATGAAAGAGTGGATTAGTTGAATAGTAGAATAGTAGATTAGTAGATTAGTAGAACAGTAGAAGGGAGTTTAGAGTTGAGAGTTTTGCAACAACAGAACGGTTGAAGTAGGCTTACGAAAAAAGCGGAAAGAGTTGAGAGTTTAAAGTTTTGCCCTTCGCTCTTTTT
>PWNZ01000153.1 GCA_003564135.1 Candidatus Cloacimonadota bacterium | reverse complement strand
TAACCTTGTAAGAACATGTCTTGCTTCTGTTACGAGGTATAAAATCTGCCCCTATAAAGGTAGAAACACCGATTCTATGCAATTGAAATTACCCTTCTGAAAAAACGGGGGGATGCCTATATTTCTTCTAAACATTGTCTAAATAATATATGTTTCCTAAGTCAGAATCAAATATGCGTTTCAGAGTTCTTTTACCAACGCAACTAAGATTAGCTGAGTAATCTTCTCAAGCTGACTATCCACTTATTCTTTATCCCGGATAATTCAGTAGAAATGGAACGCTGAATTGGCTGCGTTCCTCGCCGAGCTCCCTTTGGTTGGTTCATTCGGCAGGTACGTCCAATATTGGATGGATGTTTAACACGCTTATGGACTCTTTCAGAAAAATGCCGGATAAGTCCGGCAAGCTTGCTGCTTGACTTATTGAAATAAAAAAAGTTTCAAGGTTAGAAAAGCGACATTGCAATAATTTTCAAAAGCCATCAACTGCATTATTCGGGTTTAATTAGGGAGAAAATGTGCTTTTTCAACTTGGATTTTGTATTAGTGGTCAGATTCGTCTTTTTTTGGGCAGAAAATTTTCTTTTGGGAAGTATATCATCCTCCAGTTGCGGGCGAATAGCAGATCCCTTCATTCTAGATTGCCCGTGTTTAAGCACTATAGAAAAAATTAAAATGAAAATGATAAAAAGGGCGATTTGGTAACTATTGCTCTTATATCCTTGATAGTCAATGGGTTACACGGTTACCAGTCCGCTAACTTTAGGTAACCGCGGTAACCGGATAAATCCGGCGTACAAGTCCTTTACCCCGGTGAAACAGAAAAATAATTTCACAGGTTAAAAAAACAGCGTTCCGGAAAACCAAATTCATTATCCGAGTTTAAAGCAACCACGTTACCACGTCTTTCCACCACTCTTCATTCTTCACCTAAACCCTGCTCTTTGCTCTCTGCCCTTTGCCCTTAGCTCTTAGCCCTTTTTCTGGAACTCGGGTAGGTACAGAGCCAATCCGTCGTAACAATTGACTGACCCGGTGTAATAGGAAAAAAGAGATTGGATGGGCTAAAAAAAGTCAGCTTTGCATATCTTTTCGCTGCCTTATTTGGATTAAATTTGACTTGGAAGTAAGCTTTTTTTGATAAGCTGGAAGGCAGACAATTTAAATATTGAAAATAAGCGAGGCTTTCAGAAAGTATTTTTAGTTATAATTTGATGATTTAAAAATGCGAGTGAGTTCCTGTCGAATTTAATAAGAACCGGATATTCCTTTTAGGATATTGTTTTGGACTGTAAGTGCTGTTTTATTGTATTTCATGAACTCCATTGTGTAAACAGCTCTTCCTTGCGAAATATTTCTAAGAGTCGTTGAGTAGCCAAATAATTCGCACATAGGCACTTCAGCAACTAAGCTGGTTTTATTCAGAGAACCCCTAATATCCAGGATCTTTCCTCTTTTTGCATTAATGTCACCAATAATATCACCAACAAAATCTTCGGGTGTCACAACATTAACCTTCATTACCGGTTCTAAAAGTCTAGGTAGACCTGTTGTCAAGGCTTTTCCTACTGCCGCTGAAGCAGCAAATATGAAATCGACGTCCTTGGTAATAAGCTCATTGAATTGTCCATCAATAAGTTCTACTTTGACCTGTTCGACCGGACTGCTGGTCAGAGGCCCATCATTAAGAGCATTCAGGGCACCTTCTTTGACCGATTGTTGGTAGATCTCGGGCAAAACTTCCAAACTGAGATTGGAGATAAAAGCATTTTTTTCATCTTTAGGTAGTTTTTCAACTTCTGCTTCTCCTATTGGAGATACTCGCAAAGTCACAATTGCAAAATGTCCTTTGCCTTCGAGATCACGAATAAAGTCTCCTTCGACCTCAACAGATTTAGTAATAGTCTCTTTGTAGGTTACCTTTCTGTTACCTACATTGGCCTTAACACTGTACTCTTTGATAAGTCTGTCAACAATAATATCAAGATGTAGTTCGCCCATACCAGAAATCAGAGTTTGACCGGTTTCTTTATCCTGATGGACATGAAATGTCGGATCTTCTTCCTGCATAGCTTTCAGAGCATTTCCTAAGTTTTCTTGGTCGCCTTTTGTCCTTGGCTCTATTGCCATTGATATAACCGGGTCAGGAAAAGTTATTGCTTCTAACAGCAGTTCATTTTCGTGAGTAGTTAATGTATCTCCCGTTATGGAGAATTTTGTGCCTGCAATGGCGCCGAAATCTCCAGCGTTTAACTCATCTATATCCACTTTTCGATTTGAATGCATCCTGATAAGCCTGTTTACTCGCTCTTTCCTGTTATTAGTTTGATTGACAATAACATCACCTTTTTTTATTGACCCGGTGTAAACTCTGACAAAAAGGAGTTTACCAATATAAGAATCTATTTGTACCTTGAATACTAAAGCGGCAAATTCTTTAGAGTTTTTAAGATTTAGATCATTTACACTAATATCAAAAGTAGACAGAATACTTTCCGGATCTAATTTTTCAGGTTGGGGATGCAAGTATATGGCTTTACTGGTTTTTATATCTTTTCCATGAGCCGGTATAACTTCGCAAGGCGATGGCAGATATAAACAAATAGCATCCAAAATGGGCTGAATACCGGTATTTTTTAGTGCTGACCCACAGAGCACAGGGATAATAAAATTTTTAATAGTCAGTTTTCTTATGCTTCTTCTTAATTGCTCTGACTCTACCTCTTCTCCTTCGATATATTTTTCTAGAATCGATTCGTCATATTCAGAAATCAATTCCAGCATCTCTTCGCGCTTTTCTATAGCGACGTCATTATACTCTTCAGGAATAGGTTTCGTGAAATAATCGAACCCTGATGTTGACTTATCGAAAAAGTAAGACTTCATATCAATTAAATCAATTACTCCTTCAAAACCATCTTCTTTCCCCATTGGTATAACTATAGGTATCGCATTTTCAGTGAGCCTTTCTTTTATCATGTCAACAGCATGATCAAAATCAGCTCCGACCCTATCCATCTTATTTATAAAAGCTAAACGGGGAACCTTATACTTATCCGCTTGATGCCATACTGTTTCTGACTGAGGTTCTACTCCGGCTACTGCACAAAAAACACCAATTGCTCCATCCAACACTCTTAAAGATCTTTCAACTTCAGCTGTAAAGTCCACGTGACCCGGAGTATCGATAATGTTTATCAGTTTCCGGTCGGATGCTTTGTTACTCAAGCCACTTTTGCTATTGGTACCGGCATTCTTCAGTCCGTTACCTCGAGACCAATAGCAGGTAGTCACTGCAGAAGTTATGGTAATACCTCTTTCACGTTCCTGTTCCATCCAATCCATAAATGTATTGCCGTCATGGACTTCTCCGATTCTGTGCAAATACCCTGAATAGAATAACATTCTTTCGGTCAGGGTAGTTTTGCCGGCATCAATATGAGCAATAATTCCGATATTTCTGATGTTGTCGAGGTTCATATTTTGTATTAAATTTCTGTTTCTTCCCGAAAAATTATTAGACGATAAATCTTTCCCTATACAAATATCGTCACAAACATATCCAGCCAGGACAAACGAATGTCCTGGCATATAAAACAAAGTGCTAAACGATATTTATATTACCAGCGCAAATGAGCAAAGGCTTTATTCGACTCAGCCATTTTGTGTGTATCTTCTTTTTTCTTTATACTCGAGCCTTCATTCTTTTCACAAGCCAGTAACTCGGCAGCTAATCTTTCTTTCATGGTCTTTTCCGAACGATTCCGCGAAAAACCGATTATCCAGCGAAAAGCAATAGCCTGACCTGTTTTATCATTAACAGGAAGAGGGACTTGATAGTTTTGACCACCAACTCTCTTCGAAACCACTTTTACTAAAGGACGAACATTGTCTAATGCTTTTAAGAAAATCTCTAAAGGTTCCTTATTCGTTTTAGTTCTAATAATATCAAACGCTTCGTATACTATGTTTTCAGCAGTATTTTTCTTCCCATCAAACATGAGGCAGTTGATGAACTTGGTTACCTTTAGGTCATTAAACTTAGGATCGGGTAATATCTCTCTGCGGGTATTTCTCTTTTTTCTTGCCATTAAGTCTCCTTATTACTAAATCTTAATTAAGCTTATTTTTTAGGTCTTTTCGTACCATACTTAGAACGTGAATTAAGTCGGTTTTCGACTCCACTGGCATCTAACGTTCCTCTGACTATATGAAACCTTACGCCGGGAAGGTCTTTAATTCGTCCACCTCTAATCAAAACAATAGAGTGTTCTTGCAAATTGTGACCTTCACCGGGGATATAAGCTGTGACTTCAAACCCATTGGTTAGCCTGACACGAGCGACTTTCCTCAAAGCCGAATTCGGCTTTTTAGGTGTTGTGGTATAAACTCTGGTGCAAACCCCTCTTCTTTGAGGACATGCGCCCAAAGCACGGTTTTTATTCTTCTTAGCAATCTTTTTCCGTCCTTTACGGACTAATTGGTTTATTGTTGGCACTCTTTTTCCTCCATTTATTTTTTAAAAGTCCATTATATCATCTTTATCTTCTTCTTGTTTGGTATGGGCTAATTCGTTAATAGCCTGAGCAACTGTCTTCCCAGCTTCAACAGCTTCTTTAACTATACTATTATAGTGCTTTGCCCCGGTTCCGACAGGAACTCGGTGACCTAGAATAATACTCTCTTTTAAGCCTTCAAGTCTATCGTTCTTGCCTTCGATGGATGCTTGTGTTAACACCTTAGTTGTCTCTTGGAATGAAGCGGCAGACAACCAACTGTCTGTATGTAAGGCAGCTTTAGTAATGCCAAGCAAAACTTGTTCGTAGGTAGCACCGGCACCATCCTCTTTTTCCATCCGTTCATTCTCTGTAAGGACCTCATTCTTGTCAACTAAATCACCTTCTAAGAATAAAGTATGCCCGGGATCAACAATCTTTACTTTCTTAAACATCTGGCGGATGATGACGCCGATATGCTTGTCATCAATCCTCACTCCTTGCTTACGGTAGATCTCTTGGATTTCATTTAGGATAAGCATTTGTGATGCTTTTATTCCTTTAGCTGCAAGAATATCATGGGCATCTAATGGTCCATCGGATAGTGGGTCACCATTCTCTATATAGTCTCCCTGATGTACAATCAACCGTTTACCTGGTGGTACTGTATAGGCTTTTTCTTCGCCTGTTTCGGCAACTACATATATGGTTCTTCCGGATTTGGTAAGATCACCAATTCTGATTGTACCGGTGATTTCACTAATAATAGCCTTATCCTTAGGCGTTCTTGCTTCAAATAAATCGTCAACTCTCGGCAAACCACCTGTTATGTCACGCATCTTTATAGTTACACGTGAGGTCTTACCTAATATAGAACCGGGATGGACATAAGTACCATCTTCAACTTCAATATTAAGCCCGGGCTGTAATGGGATGATCTCTTCTGTTCCATCAGGCTTCTGAAGCTTAAACTGGGGTTGCACCTTTCTATCTTTTGAGTCAATGATCGTAGTTTCTCTGGTTCCGGTAATATCATTAAACTCTTCTTTGTATGTTGTATCCTTGATGAAGTTCTCTGTCTGAATAGTTCCTTCACTGGTGGCTAATAACGGATTGTTGTACGGATCCCAAGAGAAAAGCTTAAAATCTTTAACAACTTTATCGCCGTCTTTGACGTAGATAGTAGAAGCATATTCAACTTTGTACACTTCCAACACGGTTTTGTCCTTTTCATCTAAAATCTCTATTCTACCTTGCTTACTAATAGATACCAGTTCTCCGGATTTAGTTTTTACAGTATTCATTCTTCTAAACTTGACTATACCGTCGAAGTTGGTGACAACTTCAGCATCATCTATGTCGGTACTGGCAGCGCCACCTATATGGAATGTACGTAATGTGAGCTGTGTTCCCGGTTCTCCGATACTCTGAGCAGCAATTATACCAACAGGCTCTCCTACTGTAACAGGTTTTTGGGTTCCGAGATTTCTACCGTAACATTTGGCACATATACCTTTTATAGCTTCACAAGTAACAACCGATCGGATATTTACTGAGGATATACCATGTTTTTGGATTGTCTTAGCTGCGTCATTAGTTATCAATTCACCAGCTGATACCAGTACCTTGTCGGTTATCGGATCAACTATATCATCTAATGCTGTACGACCTTGAACCCGTTCGGCTAAAGAAACTACAACTTCCAGGCCTTCTTTGATAGCTGAAACTTCTAACCCTTCTATCGTTCCGCAATCTTCAATATGAATAATCGCATTTTGTGCAACATCAACTAGTCTCCTAGTAAGATAGCCGGCATCGGCTGTTTTTAATGCTGTGTCGGCAAGACCTTTTCTGGCACCGTGAGTAGAGATGAAGTACTCCAATACCGTCAAACCTTCTTTGAAGTTAGACTTAATAGGTGTATCAATAACTTCAGCCGTTACAGATCCACCTTTTGTAGGCTTGTCCATCAGTCCTCTCATACCACCAAGCTGCTTAATCTGGTCTTTTCCACCACGAGCGCCCGATAAGTACATCATATGAATTGAATTGAATCCACCTTGATCGTCAACGAGCTCCTCCATCAGGGCATCGGTAACCAGTTCTGTAGCCATTTTCCATCTGTCAACTATTCTGCTAGATTTCTCTTTATCAGTAATAGCACCGTTAAAATACGAATCGGTTATTTCATTAACTTTCTTTTCAGTATCAGCTATTATACTATGCTTCTTTTCGGGAATAATAATGTCACTTGAACTAAAAGTAACTCCTGCTTTCGTAGCATAATTAAAGCCTAAATCCTTCAGTTCGTCTAAGAATATAGACGTCCTATACTGTCCCGTAGATTCATAGATAAGCATAGCAACATCATTAAGCTTTCCCTTATCAAATGTATAGTTTTGGAATACAACCTCAGCAGGAATAATCTGGTTAAATAGTACCCTACCTACAGTCGTAATCAATTTCCCGCCTCTGTAATTAACTACTATCCAGGTATGCAAGTCTATCAGCCTATTTGCTTTAACATCTATAGGCTTCTCATACTTATTATTATGTTTGGCTTCATAAGTTTCATAAGCAAGAACTACTTCATTAAAGTCATTAAAACGCTTCAATAAGTGGATTTCTTCATCTTTTTCCGGTTGGTGAATCTTTTCCATAGTCAAGTAATAGCAGCCTAAAACTATGTCTTGACTTGCAACCATAGCTAACTTACCATTAGCTGGAAGTAAGAGATTCTTCGCTGACATTATAAGCACACGCGTTTCCATCTTTGCTTCATTAGACAGTGGCACGTGAACAGCCATCTGGTCTCCGTCGAAATCTGCATTAAATGGTGTGCAAACCATAGGATGTATTTCAATAGCTTTGCTTTCAGTTAACTTTGGTTTGAAGGCTTGTATACCTAACTTATGCAAGGTTGGTGCACGGTTAAGAAGAACAGGATAGTCTACTATTACTTCTTCCAGTATCTTCCATATTTCCGGCTGTTTCTTATCAATCAGCTTTTTGGCTGTCTTCGTTTTTTCAGCTTCGCCGTATTTTTCCAATTTTTCAATTATGAAAGGCTTGAACAGCTCAATGGCCATCTCTTTAGGGAGCCCGACCTCATCTATCTTTAACTGAGGCCCTACTGTTATGACAGATCTACCGGAATAATCAACTCTTTTACCCAACAGGTTTTGCCTGAATCTACCTTGCTTACCTGTAAGCTGGTCAGTCAATGACTTAAGTACTCTATTACCTCTTGCTTTCACCGGCCTTGATCGCTTAGAGTTATCAATGAGAGCATCAACAGCTTCTTGAAGCATCCTTTTTTCATTTCTAAGAATAACTTCAGGTGCCCTGATATCTATCAACTGTCTTAGTCTATTGTTTCTGGTGATAACCCTTCTATACAAATCATTAAAATCAGCAGTAGCAAACTTACCTCCTTCAATCGGGACTAGCGGCCTAAGAACCGGAGGTAAAACAGGTAGTACTTCCAAGATCATCCATGAAGGTTTGTTACCTGATTTCAAAAAGGCATCAACTACTTTAAGTTTTTTTATTGCCTTTTGCTTTTTCATGACAGAAGTTTCCATCTTGATAACTGTTCTTAGATTCATAGCTTCCGCTTCTAAGTCAAGTTCATCAAGTAATATATTAATTGCCTCTGCACCCATCAGTGCCCGAAAACTATCATCAACTTCATCGCGGATTTTGAGATACTCTTCGATATCAATAAGGTCACGTTTCTCATACTCTGTGTGCCCTGGATCTATCACTATATAAGACTCATAATAAAGTACTCTTTCGAGTTTTTTCACAGCTAAATCTAAAAGTGTACCAATCTTACTGGGCATACTTTTAACGAACCAGAAGTGAGCAACCGGTGCAGCTAACTCAATATGACCCATTCTATTTCTTCTGACTCTGGAAGTGGTTACCTCTACACCACATCTATCACATATGGTATCTTGAAACCTTTTCTTTTTATACTTACCACAACTACACTCATAATCCTTTTCCGGTCCAAATATTCTTTCACAGAAAAGGCCGTCTTTTTCAGGTTTAAATGTGCGGTAATTAAGAGTGTCCGGCTTAGTAACCTCCCCATATGACCATTCTCGAATGGCCTCCGGAGAAGCTATTTTAATACGGACATTATCATAGTTTTCTATTCTTTTTTGTTTTTTTATTTCTCTAACCACTGTTCCTCCATTATTTAGGTCAATTAGTTATTGCTATAAACCACAAAGTTTATATCTGATCGAGTTCTTTATCTGTTAAAAACTCGATATTGAAGCAGAGAGATTTTAACTCGCTAACTAATACGTTAAATGACTCGGGTATACCCGGCTTAGAAGGATTATCACCAACTGTGATTGCCTTGAAAGCACTAGTTCGACCTTCAACATCATCTGATTTGATAGTTAACATCTCTTCTAAAACTCTGGAGGCTCCATAAGCTTCTAAAGCCCAAACTTCCATTTCTCCTAATCTTTGACCACCATTCTGTGCTTTCCCACCCAAAGGTTGCTGGGTTATTAATGAATAAGGTCCTGTAGATCTAGCGTGAATCTTGTCTTCAATAAGGTGGTTAAGTTTTATAATGTAGATAATACCTACTGTAACCCTTTCTCTGAAAGGTTCGCCGCTCATACCGTCAAAAAGAACCTGCTTACCGTCAAGAGGCATATTGGCCTTCGTCATTTCTTGCTCGATATCTTTAAGCGTTGCTCCATCAAAAACTGGCGTTTCCGTCTGGATACCTAATATCCTAGCAGCCATTCCTAAGTGAGTTTCCATGATCTGTCCAATATTCATTCTGGAAGGCACACCTAAAGGATTCAATATAATATCTACCGGTGTTCCATCTTCCATGAAAGGCATGTCAGGGATAGGAGCAATCCTGGAAATAACACCTTTATTCCCATGACGTCCGGCAAGTTTATCTCCAACTTGTACCTTCCTCTTTTTGGCAATATATACCTTAACCATCTTATGAACACCTTGTGGTAGCTCGTCGCCATGCTTTAGCCTTTCTCTTTCTTTCTTATAGATATTATCACTTTCTTCGGTCGCATTTTTAACTGACAATATTACCTTCTCAAAGATTTCTTGGTTAACAGCAGGATCTTCAACTAATTCATAATCAAGGCTTAGTTTCTTAAAGTTAATTTTAACCAAATCGGCTTCGGTAATCACTTTTCCTGAAGGAATGAAGAATCTTTTATCCTTAGCGTCGAGGATGTTCTTAACTTTCCGCCCAACTAGGTATTCTTTAAGTTTGTTTTCTAAGAACTGCTCTATCGTTTTCTTCCTTTGTATATGTTCCTGTTTGAGCCTGTTCAAAAGTTCTTGTTTATCCTCTTCAAATTGAGAGATATCTTCTCTTTTCTTGAAGACCTTTACATCTATAACGACACCTTCCATGCCAGGTTTAGCTTTCAATGAAGTGTCTGTGAAGTTACCTGCTCGGTCACCAAATAAAGCCCTCATTAGGTTTTCTTCGGGAGACGGGTCAATATCTACACTCTTAGGTGTAATTTTCCCAACAATTATGTCTCCTTGTTTGATAACCGACCCAACGCGAATGATCCCTGTTTTGTCAAGATTCCTAAGCGAGCTAACCGGAACATTAGGAATGTCGTATGCCAGCTCTTCTTTACCGTTTTTCATCTGGCGAACCAACACTTCTTGAACTTCGATATAGACTGAGGTCAATAAATCCTCACGGGCAACTCTTTCGCTGAGGATAATAGCATCCTCGTAATTATAGCCGTACCACGGCATGAAAGCGACTAACAAGTTTTGGCCTAACGCTAAACGATCACCATCAATAGAAGGTCCATCAGATATCAGTTGTCTTTTTTTAACTATGTCACCTTTCTTTACAATTGGCCTTTGATTTATGCATGTATCTTGATTAGAACGTACATACTTATTCAGATAAAAACGACTATCCGAATGAATGTCTAAGGTCTCTTCTGCCGTCTCTAATTTTTTTAAATCTATATATCCAGCTGTTACCTTTTCTACAACAGCATCATAAGGCGCGGATATTGCTGCTCCACTGTTTTCAGCAACCAGCTTTTCAACACCGGTGCCGACTAAGGGTGAAGTTGGATTTATCAGAGGTACAGCTTGTCTTTGCATGTTTGAACCCATCAAAGCTCTGTTAGCATCATCATGCTCTAAGAAAGGCACTAAGGCGGCAGCAACAGAAACGATTTGCTGCTGCGAAACATCCATATACTCTATCTCTTCCGGTGCTACAAGTAAGTACTCATCAGCTTTTTTTGCAAACAGCTGATCATCGGAAATCTTTAAGTTTTCGTCTATACCTATATCGGATTGAGCTATCACAAATTTCTCTTCGTCGGCAGCATCAAGATAGTCAACTTGTTTGGTTACATAGCCATTTTCCACCTTGATATACGGTGTTTCAAGAAAACCTAAATTGCTTACTCGCGAATACAGCGCCGGTGAAGAAATCAGACCTATATTAGGTCCCTCAGGAGTTTCAATCGGACATATTCTACCATAATGTGAATGGTGGACATCCCGAACCTCAAAACTCGCCCTTTCTCGTGTCAAGCCGCCAGGCCCTAAAGCGGATAATCTTCTTTTATGCGTTATCCCAGCTAAAGGATTCGTCTGTTCCATAAATTGCGATAGCTGACCGGTATAAAAGAAGGCTTGAACGACACTTATCAGTGCCCCACTATTTATCAGATCACTAACAGTAACTTCATCCGAATTAGATATCGACATCCTTTCGATGGCAGTTCTGGTTATTCTCGATAATCCGTTAGTATATTCATCTTCAAGTAATTCGCCAATTGTTCTAATCCTACGGTTTGACAAATTATCTATATCATCCACGACATCTTTATCGCGGTAAATGGCTATCATAGTATTGACTATAGCGATTAAATCTTCTTTAGTCAGAACAAATCTATCCGGTTCAACATTTAGGCCTAGGCGTTTGTTCAGTTTAAATCTACCGACTTCTCCAAGGTTATATCTCTTTACGTCGAAAAACATTCGATCAACAAGAGCTCTTGCAGAGTCAAATGTTGGATCCTCACCCGGTCTTATAAGGGTATAAATCTTCTTTGTTGCTTCTTCTTGGTTCTCAGTTGAATCTTTAGCAATAGTTCTTTCTAATATCTTTACATGGCTTTCCGATTCACCAGATACTACTTTAACCTTTTTTATTTTTGCTTCTTTAAACTCTTCTATATGCTCTTTGGTTACAATCTCCATGGCTTCTGCAATAACAGAACCATTTTCCTTGTCGGTCACATCCTCATAAAGGAAACGTTTCAGGCTTTTGGCAACAGTAACTTCTTCAAAATCATAGAATTGTTTGCGGAGGTCATCATTAGTCGAAAAACTAATACATCTAAGAAGAACAGTTACAGGTAATTTTCTTCTCTTATCAATATGAACATACATGGTATCATTAACGTCCATACTAAACTCAAGCCATGAACCTTTATAAGGTATAATTTGAGCCTTGACTAATGGTTTGCCGCTGGGGTGCATGTCTTCTTCGAAGAATGAACCTGGTGAACGGTGAAGCTGGCTGATAATTATTCTTTCGGCACCGTTTATTATGAACGTACCTTCATCGGTTACTAAGGGTATTTCGCCTAAAAAGACATCACTTTCAATGATCTCTTTAACGACACGTTCTCCTGTTTCTTTTATCAGTTCCTCATCATATTTAGTAAGTTTCATCTTAGCTTTTATTGGAGCCTGAAAAGAGAGGTTTCGTTCAATACATTCTTCTTTTGAATATTTTTCCTTCAGCACCGTATATTCAACAAACTCTAACAAATAGTACCCTTTTGTATCCTCGATAGGAAATATATTGTTGAATACAGCCTGCAAGCCTCGGTTCTTTCTTCTTTGAGGGTGAACTCGAGCCTGCAAAAAAGCATCATAAGATTCTATCTGTATAGCCAATAGGTTAGGGACTTCTACATCGGGAATCCCTAAGGTGTCAAATCTCTTCTTGATACGGGAATAACTTTTGATATTTTTCAAAAGCATATCTCCTTTTTAATTGTTAGGTTAACCTCTTACCCTTTGATACTACTTAACAGGTTGCATTGTATTCGAAACAAAATAAGGTAAGGAGCTAATTGTTGAATAAGTCTGGATATTATACACTAAATTTCACCACAAATAAACCCAATTCTTGCTGGGTTTTGCTTATCGGCAGTGAAAGACGATAATAGACTCATTTTCTTCAATCTTTTTGCCTGATTCAAGGTTAACTTTTCTTGCCCTGCAAAACACCTAACCACAGTATTCGAACCTTTGCTTTTTATCGAAGCCTGTGGTAAATTCCAAACTTTTAAGACGTTTGGAACAATATTCCAGTGTATTGGTTTTTTCATCGATAATTAAACTCCTAAGAACTGCTATACCCAGAAATAATATTACTCTCAGAAAATCATGAGCCGTTGTTACGCATAATAACCATAAAAATATGGCTATAAAATGATTCGTCGTAAAAGTCGCCAACAGATTTCCTGTCGAATGGCCACTAGGAATAGTTTATCACCATATCAGATAGTTCCAATACTACTCATCCCCCTTGACATATCATCAAACGACGGGTCAATATTCGGGGGGGATGGTAGCTCAGGAATTAGTCTAATTTATTATATTCCATTTCGGTGTAAATCCTAACTTGGCGGAAGCTTACTTAGAAGTTAATAAATACTTACTTGATTTCGGCAGTTCCGCCGGCGTCTTCAATTTTCTTCTTCACATTTTCAGCTTCTTCTTTCGGCACGTTTTCGACTACTGCCTTTGGAGAGTTATCAACCAACTCTTTAGCTTCCTTAAGACCGAGTTTGGTAATTTCTCTAACTGCTTTAATAGTTTGGATTTTCTTATCTCCAGCAGCTGTGAGCATAACTGTAAACTCTGTCTGCTCTTCAGCCTCTTCAGCCGGTGCGGCTGCACCTGCTGCTGCTACTGGTGCTGCTGCAGTAACACCGAAAATATCTTGTAACTCTTCAACTAACTCGGACAATTCCATGACAGTCATGTCCTTAATAATATCGATGACCTGTTGTTTTTTATCGCTCATTATTTCCTCCGAATTATATTTCTTATTGTAATTTATTTAATACATCAAGCTTTCTTTAAGTATGACACCAAGTCTTACTACCTTTAGGAGCTTGACTTACTGTCTGATATGCCTTGGACTACAAAGACTAATCTGTCGATTATGCCTTTTAAGGTGAAAACAAAGCCGGTTATCGGACTGTTAAGTCCACTTAAGACCTTAGCAACAAGCTCATCTCTTGAAGGTAGGTCTGCTAGAGCATTTACTTCCTCAACTTCATATAAGTTGCCATTTATGATAGCAGGCTTGAAGGTGGGGAACTCTTTATCTTTCATTGATTCTTTTTTAAACTTTTTCAACTCTCTTGCCGGAGCAACTTCATCTGTCTTGGAAATAGCTAGAGCTGTTGACTGCTTGAGATAGTCATCTAATGCATTAATACCTAATTCGTTAAGGGCTAACTTGACGAGAGTATTCTTAGCCACAAAGTAATCGATGTCAGCTTCTCTCATCTTTGCCCGCAGATTATTAACATCCTCGACACTGATACCTTTATAGTCAATGAGTACTATAGCTTTAGCATCCTTTAAACGGTCCTTAAGTTCGGCTACTGTCTGAATATTCATACTATTCGGCATTGATATCCTCCTATTTCCTTGCTTCAAGAGTTGTGGCCGAGACGTTTAGTTTGATTCCGGGTCCCATAGTAGATGTGAGATACATGCTCTTGATGTATTGGCCTTTAACGGTCGGAGGTCTATCTCTCAAGACACCGCTAACTAATGTTAAGATATTCTCTTTCAAAGCTTTTTCTTCGAAACTAACCTTACCAACTCCTACGTGAAGGTTGGCAAACTTATCAACTCTGTAGGACACTTTACCTGATTTGGCTTCTTTAACGGCTTTACCAACATCCATGGTTACTGTTCCCACCTTGGGATTAGGCATAAGGCCTCTGGGCCCTAAAATCTTACCTAATCTCCCTATTTTCCCCATAAGATTGGGCGTAGCTATAACCGTGTCAAAGTCCAGCCACCCATCGGTGATTTTCTGAATAAGTTCATTTAGGCCAATAAAATCAGCCCCTTCATTTTTCGCTTCTTCTGCTTTTTCTCCTTCCGCAAAGACCAGAACCCTTACTTCCTTGCCGGTTCCATTAGGCAAAACAAGTGAATTCCTGATTTGTTGGTCAGCTTTCCTAGGATCTACTCCAAGGTTAAAGTGTAATTCGACCGTCTCATCAAACTTTGCTTTAGGAGAATCCTTCAGAATAGCTATAGCTTCGTCTAAAGAGTGGAGTTTTAATTTGTCAACACTCTTTGACGCTTCATTGTAACGCTTACTTCTTTTCATTCTCTCTCCTTAGTGCCTCCGCATATCAACGACACTAACTACCCGTTTAAATAAGGTATCGACGACATTGAGGCGAATATAATCTCCTGCTATTTTTTTTGAAAGTTTTTCCTGAATCATATGCTTTCTTCACTTGAATATATCAGCGACAATTATCGTTTGTAAGCTTTCATATTAGAGCTTCTCACAACAATTATCAGAAGATTAACATATCGCTATTTCAGGAACGAGCAGAAGTTATCTGAAGATAGTCCCGATCTCAGGATTAACACCTGATTCTTCGAGATTAGATTTTTACTCAATTACTATCCCCATACTTCTGGCAGTACCTTCGATCATACTCATTGCATTTTCGATTGAATAAGCATTTAGATCTTTCATCTTGATTTCGGCAATCTTCTTCACTTGGTCTTTATTAACCTTGCCGACTTTAGTTATGTTAGGCTCTGATGAACCTTTCGCTAAACCGGCCTCTTTCCTGAGCAGGACGGCAGCCGGTGGAGTCTTTATCTCAAATGAAAAACTTTTATTCTTTTGAACGTATATAACCACCGGAAAAATCATTCCCGGCGAGTCCTTAGTTCTGTCATTAAACTGGCGGCAAAATTCTGGTATATTTACTCCGGCCTGACCTAATGCCGGTCCCACTGGCGGCGCTGGAGTCGCTTTCCCGGCGGGTAACTGAAGTTTTATTATATTTTCAACTTTTTTTGGCAATGCCATCTTTTTCTCCTTATCACGGGCTATATCGTGTTATATATAATTGCCTGTTTATCTAACCGGCGTTTCCGGTTCTATTTATTTGTCCTTTGAACCTGATCCATATTTAATTCTACAGGTGTTATGCGTCCAAACACAGCTACATTAACTATTAATTTCTGCACATCGTGATTAACCTTATCTATGATACCCTCAAACTCGGAAAATGGCCCTGAAGTAATAGTGACCATATCTCCGGGGATAAATTGATAGTGCTGTGTCTTCATATCTTCCCGATCGTATATTCCCAACAGTCTTTTTGCTTCAGTTTCGCTGAGAGGTTCAGGTTTCTTTGCAGGTCCAAGAAAATGGGTTACTCCCGGCAGATTTAAGATAAAGCTTATCAGTTCTTTGGTTAGGTTTGCTTTTATGATCAAGTAACTATTGAAGATCTTCTTTTCTCGTTCAACCTTCTTACCTTCTCTGATATGAAAAGTTTTCTGTTTTGGTATAAGAATCTCTTCAATGTCTTGCTCCATATCTGTGTTTTCAACTCCTTTTAGGATAGACTCTTTAATAGAGTCTTCCTTTGCTGAATACACATGCAAAACATACCAGTTATTTTCTTTCTGTCCCATTATATAGTTCCTTGTTACTCGGCACCTTGTGTTCTGTCCTATGTATCTGCTTATCGACTATTAGATATCTCATCTAAAACTTTGAGCTAAGCAGTCTTTAGGACAGTCTGTACTAGTCATTTAAAGGTATATGAACCTGCTTCTTGGATGTCATCCTCTAAGGAGGATAAACTGGATAATTATAGAAAAAATCCAGTCAACTCCGGAAAGGAATACTGCAACGATAGCTGACATGATTATCACTACCTGTGTTCCTTCTTTAATGTCATTTTTATTAGGAAACGAGACATAACGCATTTCCTGTCTGACATCCTTAAAAAACTTAATTATGCTCTTAAACATTCATTCCTCGAATAGCTTTCTTTTGTCATCATAGTTTATGATCGGTCTCTTAGCAAATCAAATGGCAGGACAGGCAGGAGTCGAACCCGCAACCCCCGGTTTTGGAGACCGGTGCTCTACCAGTTGAACTACTGTCCTGCATATTTCAATCTTTTATTACAGCTTATCTTGTTTGCTTGTGAACAGTGTGCTTCTTATCGTGAGGACAATATTTTTTATGCTCTATCCTTCCAGGGTGAAGTTTTCTGTTTTTTGTTGTAGTGTAATTTCTTCTACCGCAAACTTGACACGCCAATATTACTGTATCTCTCATTTTAATAATATCCTTTAGTTTCGGTCATTATTCGATGATTTCGCTGACGACACCGGCTCCGATCGTTCTGCCACCTTCTCTGATAGCGAAGCGAAGTCCTTTTTCCATAGCGATTGGAGTTATCAATTCGACTTCTACACTAACGTCATCACCGGGCATTACCATCTCTACACCTTCCGGAAGCTTCAACGTACCGGTAACGTCGGTTGTCCTAAAATAGAACTGAGGACGATAACCTGAGAAAAACGGCTTCTCGCGGCCACCTTCATCCTTAGTTAAAATATAGGTCTGACCCTTGAACTTAGTGTGAGGAGTGGCCGTCTTAGGCTTAGCTAATACCATACCACGCTCAACATCCGTCTTAGCCATACCACGTAACAAGATGCCTACATTATCTCCGGCTTCCCCATAATCAAGTATCTTACGGAACATCTCAACACCTGTACAAGTGGTCTCGATTGTCTCGCGGATACCTACGCGCTGAATCTTATCCTGAACACGGATAACACCACGCTCAATACGCCCGGTCACAACCGTTCCACGACCAGGTATAGAAAAAACGTCTTCGATCGGCATCAAAAATGGCTTATCCTTGTCACGCTCAGGTAAAGGAATATAATCATCTATTGTATCTAAAAGCTCCTGAATCTGCTTCTCGCCTTCAGGATCTCCATTCAAACCTAATAAGGCAGAACCCTTAACAAAAGGAATGTCGTCTCCAGGAAAATCGTACTTGTTAAGAAGATCTCTAACTTCAAGCTCAACTAACTCTAATAACTCTTCATCATCTACCAAATCACACTTGTTTAAAAAAACTGTCATCGCAGGTACTCCAACCTGACGAGCCAACAAGATGTGCTCACGAGTCTGAGGCATGGGACCATCAGCAGCACTTACAACTAAAATCGCTCCATCCATCTGGGCAGCACCGGTGATCATATTCTTAACATAGTCAGCATGACCGGGACAATCAACATGTGCATAATGACGATTATCAGTCTCGTACTCAACATGAGCTGTAGCTATGGTTATTCCACGTGCCTTCTCTTCGGGAGCATTGTCGATACTGTCAAAAGTACGAAAACTTGACCCGCCCTTCTTGCTTAGATAAAGGGTCATCGCTGCCGTCAACGTTGTCTTACCATGATCAACGTGACCTATCGTTCCTATATTCAAATGAGGCTTGCTTCTAACAAACTTCTCTTTTGCCATCTCTCCTCCT
>PWNZ01000277.1 GCA_003564135.1 Candidatus Cloacimonadota bacterium | reverse complement strand
GTCACGGCATGGTGATCATCGAGCCCTTGATCGTCCCTTCGGGCGCTACCAACGATGCGGGGGTAGCCTCGCTGGACCAGCCGTCTATATTTTGTCCCGGCGCCAACGATGTGGTGGTTACCGTGATGAACTACGGATCTAACGTCATTGACAGCGTAGAAGTGCACTGGCAAGTCAATGGCGTGGCCCAGACTCCGGTAACCTACGTGGGTACCCTGGATACCATTGGCAGCGTTAATCCGCCCTCAGCTCAGGTGAACCTGGGCAGCTATACCTTTACCAATGCACAGTATCATATAAAAGCGTGGACAGCCAATCCCAATGGGGTGGTTGATACCTTAAACGATAATGATACCATATATACTTCGATACAATCTAACTTGCCTCCACCATCAGGGATTACCATAACAGATACCACCGGGGTTTCGGCTACCATCGACTGGACTCCCGGGTCAGCTAATCATAGTTGGATTTATGTGGTTGTTCCTGCCGGTGATGCGCCACAGACGGGTGTTCCGGTTCATGTGACCACTCCAGATGCTGTGGCTACGGGGCTATCGCCCATGACCGATTATGATGCTTACGTGGCAGAGCTGTGTCCGGGTGGTACGGATACTTCTGCCTGGGGTGGTCCGGTGAGCTTTACCACTCCTTATTATTGTCCTCCTTTGGCATTCTGTTTTTCCAATGCAGGTGCCACCGGAGCTTCAGGGCCTACGCAGGCGCAGCTGAATAATGAATATCTGGGCACTAACCTTGATGGCCTGGTGACATCCAACAACGGCATCCAGCAGTTTCAGCTTCCTTCTTCCGGGATGTATCGTATTACTGCCGCCGGTGCTGCCGGTGGAACAGTACCCCGCAATGATCCGGGCTATGGGGCTATGATTACGGGTGATTATATTCTTACCGGCGGGCAAATTAATATTATAGTAGGTCAGATGGGGACCAGCTCCACAACCGCTCATCATGGTGGTGGTGGTGGTGGTGGCTCTTTTGTCTGGGATCCGTCCAGCACCACCGAGCCCATAATCGCAGCTGGAGGAGGAGGTGCCGGGGGTAACAGTACCACGGGCTCCTCTGCTTCCAAGCATGCTACCGACTCTGTTATTGGTCAGCCCAATGGCAATGGCGATCCGGGTGGATCAAACGGACAGGGTGGTCCCGGCGGCAATACGGGCTCCTGGGGTGGTGGTGGCGGGGCCGGATGGGTCACTAATGGCGGCGATGACGGTTCCTTTGGCAAGGGCGGCTTCAGCCCTTTAAACGGTGGGCAGGGAGGACCCAATACCGGTTCTTCAAGTAACGAAGGTGGTTTTGGTGGTGGAGGCTCCGATGGCTACGACGGAGGTGGGGCCGGTGGTGGGTATTCGGGTGGACACGGAGGAGGATATTCAGGCCACAACTTCCGCAATGGCGGCGGTGGGGGCTCTTTTAATCAGGGAGACAACCAACAAAATCAGGGCGGTATCAATGATGGACACGGATTTGTGATTATAGAACCCCTTTCATCCGGTGCACCCCTGGATGCAGGGGTCACCAGCCTGATTGAGCCGGTAATCTATTGCCCCGGAGCCAATGATGTGGTGGTGACCATTCAGAACTTCGGGATTAGCCAGATTGACAGTGTGAATGTGGAGTGGGAGATCAATGGTGTGGCACAACCGGCCTATACTTATACCGGCTTGCTGGATACCATGGGGGGATCCGGATCTTCTAATGCACAGGTGAACCTGGGTAGCTATACCTTTACTAATGCACCGTACGATTTGAAGATATGGACGGCCAATCCCAATGGGCAGCTGGATACGGTGAATGATAACGATACTCTGCATACGGTTATTCAGTCCAATCTGCCGGCGCCTGCGGGGTTGATGGTTTTGGACACCACCGGTACCTCTGCCACGTTTACCTGGATAGGAGGTTCTTCACTACATACCTGGGATTATGTGATCGTTCCTGCGGGTGACCCTGTGAGTAGTGGAGTTCAGGTGAACACAGATACCACTACGGTGACCGCTACAGGGTTAACACCATTTTCCTATTATGATATATATGTAAGGGAAGTGTGCCCCGGCGGTACCAGTTCATCCTCATGGGCCGGTCCGGAGACTTTCCGTACCTTGTTTGATTGCCCACCCCTGGGATATTGCTTTACCACTGCCGGAAAGCAGGGGCGCTACGGGCCATCACAGACGGATGTGAATAATGCCTACCTGGGTACAAATCTGGAAGGCCAGGTTACTATTGTAAGTCCATCAGGAACGGGAGCGGGTGGTATTCAGGAATGGACGGTACCTTCAACAGGTGCTTACCGGGTTTCCGCTTACGGTGCTCAGGGGTCTAATCCTACCCAGACCACCGGTGGCCGGGGTGCGTATATCTCCGGTGAGTTCCAGTTGGACCAGGGTCAGGTGCTTCGTGTTCTGGTGGGCCAGACGGCGCCCAACACCCCGGGCCGGGAGGATTTATCCAGCTCGGGTGGTGGGGGCACCTTTGTCACCATGACCCCTCACAATACAGATGCTTCCATTTTGGTTATCGCCGGTGGAGGCGGAGGCACAGGTGATGAGCAACCGGCTACAGCCAATGCTTCAGAGACTACTTCCGGTCAGACGGGCTCGGCCGGGTCGGGAGGTGCCAACGGCCAAGGGGGTACTTCCGGGATCGCTACGGCAGGTGCAGGAGCAGGCTTTTTTACCGATGGAGTAGGAACAGCCGCTGGCCAGGCATATGTGAATGGTGGACTGGGTGGTATTGAAAATTCTACTTACTCAGTTATCGGCGGTGGCTTTGGTGGTGGTGGTAGTGTTACCGCTGGCGGCAACTCTCGCTACGCCGGTGGGGGTGGATATAGTGGGGGGTCCGGGTCTAACAACCAGGCAGGAGCTACTTCAGGTCACTGGGGCGGTGGTGGAGGATCTTACAATAGCGGCATCGACCAGGTGAACATTGGCGGCATCCATGAAGGGGCCGGCGTGGTTATTATCGAGCCGCTGTCCACAGGGGCCATGAACGATGCCGGAGTAGTGTCTCTGGATGAACCGGTGATCTTTTGTCCCGGTACCAATGATGTTAAAGTTACCATCAACAACTTTGGCGCTAATCAGATCACCAGCGTAGACGTAGAATGGGAAGTGAATGGTGTTGCTCAAACGCCTTATAGCTTTACCGGCACGTTGGATACGGCCGGCGGAGCGGGATCTACTACAGCGCAGATCATCCTGGGTAGCTATACCTTTACCAATGCGCCTTATCAGCTCAAGGCCTGGACCAGCAACCCCAATGGCCAGCTGGATACCATGCCGGATAACGACACTCTCGAAATGGTAATCCAGTCCAACCTGCCGGCACCCTCCGGATTGGCTGTAACCGGAATTACTGGTACCCAAGGTACCTTTACGTGGAATGGGGGCTCTACCCAGCATAGCTGGATATATGTGGTGGTACCCCAAGGCGACCCACCTTCCAGCGGAATTCCCACGGAAGTGACTACCGAAACGGTTACATTAACCGGCTTATCACCACTGACCGCCTACGATGCTTATGTGGCCGAACTATGCCCCGGCGGTGCCGACACTTCGGCCTGGGAAGGACCGGAGGGGTTCAGTACTCAGTTTTTATGCCCACCAATGGCCTACTGCTTTACCAATGCTGGAGCAACTGGAAGAGAAGGACCTATGCAAGCGGATGTGAATTCCGAATATGCTCCCACAAACCTGGATGGGCAGGTTAATGTTACCGGTCATGGTATTCAGGAATGGACGGTTCCATCTGAGGGGGATTATACTATTGAGGTGCTGGGAGCAGGGTATGATGACAGCCCCGATCAGCGCGGGGCCAAGATGTCCGGCGAGTTTCACTTAACCCATGGCACCACTTTAAAGATACTGGTAGGTCAGATGGGTAGCAATCCCCGTTGTGGTTCCGGTGGCAGCTTTGTGGTAGATGATAATAATAACCCGCTGATCATCGCCGGAGGTGCCGGAGGACAGATTGAGAACGCTTCGGGTCATCCCAATAACCAGGGAAGCACCGGTACATCCGGACAGAATGGGGCAAGCTCTAATGCTCAAGGCGGAACCAATGGTTCAGGTGGCGCCTGGGGAGGGGCTTCCTTTGCACAGTCGGGAGCAGGTTTTAGTGGCGATGGCGTGGGTACATGCAATATTGTGGCCGAGGCCTTTGTCAATGGCGGAAGAGGAGCCCTTTCTGCTGATAACCAGGAAGGCGGATTTGGTGGTGGCGGAACTGGAAGGCTCACTACCGATTATCGTATCGGAGGCGGTGGAGGATATTCGGGAGGTGCATCCGATCGAATGGGAACCGGATCCTACGGAGGGGGCGGAGGATCAATTAATACGGGAACCAACCAGGTGAATAATGATGGCTTCCATGGTGGACATGGACTGGTTATTATTACGCCGTTTACTACAGGTGCCTTTAACGATGCCGGGGTAGCATCTCTGGATGAACCGGTTGTATTCTGCCCCGGTACAAATGATGTGATAGTAACCGTCGCCAACTATGGCATTAACCAGATTGATAGCGTTGATGTTCATTGGGAGATCAATGGCGTGGCTCAGCCCACCTATACCCACACCGCTGTATTAGATACCATGGGAGGTGTCGGCTCTTCCGCAGCGCAGATCATCCTGGGATCCTACACCTTTACCAACGCACCCTATCAGTTCAAAGCCTGGACCAGCAACCCTAACGGACAGCTGGATACGTTAAACGATAACGATACCCTGGAGACCATGATCCAGTCCAATTTGCCGGCCCCCGGAAACCTGTCAGCGTTTAATGTTACAGGTACTTCCGTTTCCTTTTCCTGGACCGGCGGCTCTTCGGCACATACCTGGGTCTATGCCGTAGTTCCGGAAGGTGATAGCCCGGGAAGCGTGATGCCTACGGAGGTTACGGTTGAAAATGCTACTGTTACCGGACTATCACCCCTT
>PWNZ01000072.1 GCA_003564135.1 Candidatus Cloacimonadota bacterium | reverse complement strand
TATGATAGAAACTGAAGACTTCCAGTTTGATGAAGATTATGAATACTTCTTTTTAGAAACACTCGAAGAAGTTGCCGAAAAATATAACTATACGGCAACCGATTTTATCAATAAAGCCGAGCAAACAGGCGACGGGCTGGAGGCTGTTTTTGATAGAGTAGGCCAGCGAGTCATGGAAATATTAGACGAAATCGAAGAAGAAATCGACAGACAAACCTTAAAGGAAGAAACAGAAGAGATTATCGAAGATATAGAATAAGACCAGATCGCTAAGTCAACCGAGTGTGCACCCAAAATCCGGAATGAAACTATTTTGATTTATTAACGGTTTCGTTTTTAGCGCAGCACTTTAATAATTTGGACAGTACGATGTCCTGTCCCTGCAAAAAACTCCGGAATCCGTCAATCTGGGCGAGTTTTTTCAGGAAAAATCAGAAATCGTTTGACAGATTGACAGGTTGAAGCATTTATATCTGGTTAATTTTAGGGCTATATAATCTCCTCAGTAATTATCATCCTAATGAGACTATTAGCTAAGAGGCAAAATATAACTTAAAGAGATGGTTTCCTGAAAACAACTCGGGGAGAAATCATCTAAAGGATGTTTTCATCGTCGGGCAACTTATTTTAACATCCCGGCAAAGATTGAAAAGAAGACTTGTGGTGTCGGCTAACTTTTTTAAGATTTAGGAATGGGGGTTTGCAGTGATGAAGATTAATAGCAACCGAAGTTGTATTGTTTTGATGTCGCTGTTGGTAGCAGCTTTACTTAGTAACAGTTGTTATAGGAAGAGTGTTTTTGAGCCTCAGTCAGAGCATTCTCGCATCATATCTTTTTCAGGTGAGAGAATTCCCTATACCTGCACAGAGCCGATTTTCAGAATGTAAACTACCGAAGAAGGTGAGGAGTTTAACGGGAATACTGCTGCTGTCAGAAGAAAAACAGCTCAAAATGCAACCTATCTTTTCGGCTTTCCGCTCTCGTATATGCAGCAGGAGCAGGCAGTAAATTTGTATTATGAAATTATTGCCGAAATAAGGTAAATAGTAGAATACATGAGAATGGCAATGACACCCGAGGAGATGATTTAAAAATGCAGTGTTCAGTGTTCAGACCTTTTTAACCGTTGAAGTCGTTTTTTTTATTCCACCGAGTCCAGGTCTGGAAAGAATCAGAGCAAGGATGCTCTGAACACTATACCTAATCTGTGAAATCTTATAACTCTGTTTACCCCGTGAAATCTTTTTTTTGTTTCACCGGGGTGCGCAAAATTTTAACCATAGGATATTCAAAAGAATACGGAGGAAATCATGAAAAGGACTTTAGTAACCTTAACAGTGATAGCGATAAGCGCATTATTGTTTAGTGCCGGTGTGGAAGAGAACATTACCAGGCGAATGGATGTCACAAAATGGCATCAAGCTAACAATGTTACTCTAAGAGTTAGTAATTACGGTTTTTTCGGGTCAGGTTCCAACAGACCAATCTGGCCGTCACTCGAATACCCTGCCGGAAGCGGTATTGACTATCTATTTCAGGGAGCTTTATGGATAAGTGGCAAAAGAGTTAGACGTGATGAGCATAATAGAAGGTTGTTTTGGCACCCTTATGCGGAATCTTCTAATGATGTAGTGGCAGAAGGTACCGCTGAATATGACGAACTAATCGATGAATACGGCTCTTTAAAATTAGCCGTCGATAGTTTAACAACTGTCGGCTTTGACGGAGATGCATCCCTATATGAACTTCTACCGGCGTACAACCCTCTAGAGAGGGACGCATTAGGCGAACAGTATGCTCAATATGATCATTTAGATACGGTAATAAGAAGTATAGCAGGCTACCCAGCTGCTTCAGATGCGAACTTCCCTGAGTGCCCGGACAATATATTTCTGTTTTCCGAACCTGTATATGAAACCGGAGATTTCCCCGGCTTAGAGACAATGACTTCATTTTATTACGATTACAGCCCTTTCGACACAGCGGGGAAAAGAAATTGGGGTATTTCAAGCGGCAGATTTGATCACTTTCCGCTCAAAGCAGCTGTCAGACAGCAGACTTATGCCTGGACATTTCAAGACCTTTATGATATGATATTCTTCTCGTTCGATATCTATAATACCTGCACTTACGATAGTATTAAAGACATAGCTTTAGGAATATATATGGATCACGACATAGGCCCCCAGGCTTGGGGGCAGGGCACTATATCTTTGGATGATGTCAGCGGCTATTACGCCGGCGAGAGTTATGAATTCGCTTATTCTCGTGATTATGACGGAGATGGCGGACTGTCGGAACACTGGGTTGCCACTAAGCTTTTCCCGAAAACAGATTGGAACTTCACTGCCTGGACTTGGCAAAGAGGAGATGGTCCTGACGATACGCGACCAAGAACGATAACTCCTACAGGTCAAATAACAGCCAATGAAAAATATTGGCTGATGACAGGCAGAAACCCTGATACCGACAAGTTCAAAGCTCTCAGACCGGAGAACTGGACACCCGACATGGACCCTCATTATGAAGAACCGGAGCCTAACGATACCAGGTTTCTTTACTCAATGTATGGAGATATGCAAGGATTTGAAGAGCCTACTGAAAAAAGTATTAATCTCGCTCCCGGAGAAAGTATTTCGGTTCACGGTGTATTGTTCTTCGGTAATGACCTCGAACAGCTTAAAGAGCGGAGCCTGATAGCTCAGGAGTTCTATGATTCAGGTTATGATTTAGCTTTATACGATGGTGTTCCCACTATCCCATTTATGGTTAATGCCGTATATGAAGATGGAGCTATAATTGTCGATTGGTTCAGAAGTGACGGAGCGGATGAGCAATATCTTTACTATAAAGAGGTTGAACAGCCGGCAACCGAATGGCAGGAAATTGAGCTTAATCCGGAGAAAGATAGCTATGTAATCACGGATATCGAGTCACATCATACCCATCAAATCAAGATTGCTGCTGTCTATGACGGCGTTTACCTCGAATCAAGAGTTTATGAAGTATTGGCAAGCGAACTTTCAATAGATGAGGAAAAGATAGCTTTCAGGCCGGATTCCAGCAGCCTGATAGGCAATTATCCCAACCCCTTTAACCCGGACACTCAGATACTCTTCAATCTCGACAGCCCAACCAATGTTACAGTTGAAATATACAATATACGTGGCCAACTGGTAAGAAAACTGATAGATAATGAGCACTACCAAGAAGGTCTGCATAGAACAATATGGGATGGTAAGGATGGATCCGACAGAGAGGCTGCCGGTGGTGTTTATCTGTATAGATTAACTACGTCTGAAACAACCGATGTAAGGAAAATGATAATGCTGAAATAAGAATTGCTAATAGATTATTCAGCAAAAATTAATCAGGATAGAGGTCTTATGGAAGGGAAAAGTTATCCGGATTAGGCATCCTACTCTTTATTTGTAGCTTTTAACGCTATCTTATAGACTCTATTCTTAGGGACTTGCAGTTCCGCCGCGGCTTTAGCGACTGCCTGAGACGTTTTCATACCTTCTTCGCTCAAGCTCAACAATAATTGATGAATCTCTGCATCGGATAATGTCTTTTCGGAAGCACCTTCACAGACTATAGTGAACTCTCCTTTTACAACCATTTTGTTTTCGGTCTCGGCAAAATTACTCAATTCTGTCCGATAGTAGCTCTCATAAATTTTAGATATTTCTTTGGCCATTACTATCTTTCTGTTCCCTAAATACTTCTCCATTACTTCCAAGCTTTTCGTTAGTCTTTGTGCCGACTCATAAAAAATCAACGTTTCCGGGTAAGATTTGATACGATTAAGCAGTTTATCTCTCTCTTTGATTTTAGCAGGTAAAAACCCGACGAACACAAAAGCTGTTGTACTTAACCCGGAACTTACTAAAGCCGGCAAGAAGGCTGTTGCTCCCGGCAGGGTACACACCTCTATCCCTGCAGATATCGCTTTCTGTATTATTATCTGTGCCGGATCGGATATACCGGGAGTACCTGCATCGGAGATAACTGCTATATCTAAGCCCTGCCCTAACTTATTTAGAAGCTGCTCAATCCTGCTTTTCTCATTATATTTATGATAGCTAATAGTAGAGGCAGATATACCATAATGAGAAAGAAGCACTGCTGACTTCCTTGTATCTTCGGCTGCTATCAAAGAGACATTTTTCAGTACTTCAACCGCCCGGAAAGTCATATCCTCTAAATTACCGATCGGTGTAGGGACTATATATAGTGTTCCTTCTTCATTAACCATTTGCTATATTCTCTCTTTTAAGTCTGTCACTTGCTAATGTCAATCGCAGTCGAGGAAAATCAAACTTCCGATGAGGCCAATGTTAAGTCGTCAGCTCAATTTTCATCTAGTCGTTTGCTGAATAGGGCTAACAAAAAGGCGAATACTATTCGCCCCTGAGAGTTTCCGATTGATAAATGAATTAGGGCGAGTAACCTCGCCCTAATGAACTTTATTTTAAAATATCCAATTCTTTTGCAACTTTAATGAAGGCGTTGATGGCCTTATCGAGATGATCTTTCTCGTGAGCTGCGGAGAGCTGAACTCTGATTCTTGCTTTTCCTTTGGGAACTACCGGATAAGCGAAGCCTATCACATAGATTCCTTCGTCTAACAGCATATCAGCCATTTTGAGAGCTAACGGCTCATCATACAGCATAACCGGGACAATAGCGGTATCACCGGGGCAAATATCAAATCCTGCTTCTTCCATCTTAGCTCGGAAATATTTTGCATTATCTCTGACTTTCTGTTGTAAATGAGTAGACTCAGATAATATTTCCAACACTTTCAATGTTCCGCCAACAATTGAAGGAGCTAGTGAATTAGAGAAAAGGTAAGGTCTTGATTTCTGACGCAGCATCTCGATAACTTCTTTTTTGCCGGATGTACAGCCGCCCATGGCTCCACCTAATGCTTTACCAAAGGTTGTGGTAATGATGTCAACTCTGCCTTTAAGATCAAAATGTTCCCAAGTACCTCTTCCTGACTCTCCGATATACCCACTGGCATGGCAATCATCTACCATGACTAAGGCATCGTACTTATCGGCCAGATCGCATATTTGATCTAATTTGGCAAGATCTCCATCCATGGAAAAGACACCATCAGTTACAATTATGCGATATTTAGTTGATTGAGCGTCTTTCAGACATTTTTCCAATTCGCCCATGTCAGAGTGCTTATATCTAAATCTTTGGGCTTTACATAGCCTGACACCATCAATAATTGACGCATGGTTTAACTCGTCGGAAATGATTGCACTTTCTTTATCTAATAATGGTTCGAATACGCCACCATTAGCATCGAAACAAGCGGCATAAAGGATTGTATCTTCAGTTCCTAAAAATTCGGAGACCTTTTTCTCCAGCTCTTTATGCAATTCCAAAGTACCGCATATAAATCTGACAGAAGAAAGGCCATAACCCCATTTATCCATCGTCTTTTTCGCAGCTTCTACAATATCAGGATGATTTGATAAACCTAAATAGTTGTTTGCACAGAAGTTCAAAACGGTTTCTCCGGTAGAGACTTTTATCTCTGCACCCTGAGGGCTTGTGATTATTCTTTCTTTTTTGAACAAACCTTGTGCCTGTAGCTCTTTAAACAGATTTTGCAGGTCGGTTTTCATTTTTCCAAACATATTTCCTCCATGTTGGTTTACTTTTATTGTTTTGTTATGTGTGTTTCGGCTTAAATCTTATCATAACTCATCAGTATTCTTTCTCGAGAACTACAACGGCTGAAGCTATTTCAGCCAAATGCGACAGAGATATGTGCATTCTCTCAACACCTAACTGTTGAACGGCCTCTTCTGCTTTACCGCTCAGACAAAGATATGGTTGTCCTGATTCATGGTTAAGTATTTGTATCTCAGTCCATTTTATCCCTTTTGACCATCCGGTACCGATAGCTTTCATAAAGGCCTCTTTGCCGGCGAAGCGAGCAGCAAGACATTGATATTTGTTGTTGCTTTTAAGACATTTATCGACTTCTTTGCTGCTGAATACTTTGCTCATGAAAGATTCGGTACTAGTGACCGATCTCTCAATTCTGGCAACCTCAATAAGATCTATACCGACGCCCACTACCATAAAACTGCTTACTTTTTCAGTTTTTCAGTCAGGACACTGAGCATATCTTCAGTCATTTTAGCGAGATCGTATTTCGGGTCCCATCCCCATTCTTCACGAGCTGCCGAATCATCGAGAGAATTTGGCCAGCTATCCGCAATAGCTTGTCTAACCGGATCAACATCATAATCCATTACAAAGTCGGGAATATGCTTCTTGATCTCAGCATAGATATCTTCGGGGGCAAAGGTCATACCTGTAACGTTAAAGGCGTTTCTGTGCTTTAATTTTGCGGGATCAGCTTCCATCAGCTTTACAGCACTTTCTAAAGCATCAGGCATGTACATCATATCCATAGAGGTGCCTTCTCTGAGGAAACAAGTATATTTCTTATTCTCGATCGCTTCAAAGTAAATATGAACTGCATAATCTGTAGTTCCACCACCGGGCATGGTAGTATGAGAAATAATTCCGGGATACCTTAACCCACGAATATCAACTCCGAATTTAGCAGCGTAATAGTCACATAAAAGCTCACCTGCGACCTTAGTCACACCATACATTGAGGTCGGTCTTTGGATTGTATCCTGCGGGGTGTTATCTTTAGGAGTTTCCGGTCCGAAAGCGGCAATTGAACTAGGCACGAAGACTGAGCAGTTATTCTCTCTGGCCACTTCCAAAGTATGATATAAGCCGTTGATATTAACATCCCAGCAACGCTGAGTATCTTGCTCACCAACTGCTGACAAAACTGCTGCCAGATGATGAATCTCGTTGATTTTGTATTTCTTGACGATTTCGTCCAATTTCTTGGCATCTGTAGCATTTACAATCTCGAATATACCATCCTTCATCAAAATATTCTCTTCTTTGCGTCTTCTTCCACTCGCTATTACATTATCTTTCCCATAAAGATCACGTAGATACAGAACAAGTTCTGTCCCTATTTGTCCTAAGGCTCCTGTTACTAAGATTTTTTTCATTGTTTCATCTCCTGTTTTTTATTGATATTTCTGAGAACAAAACTTGATTTGGCACTGATCTGTCAAACAAAAATTTGTATGCTTATCAGGCACACCTGATCGAGAAAAACGGTTAAACTATTTCTGCCTTACTCACAAAGACTGTTGTAGGTGAAGATGTTATGTCTAAAAAATCATCAGGGCACGGTTGCCCATGCCCTGACATGTAAGAATGTAATTTATGACCTGGGTATCTGACACTATTTTAGCATCAGAACTTTTTTGGTATCAGAAAAGCCTTCAGCGGTCATCCTATAAAAATAAATACCACTGCTCATCCTCTGACCTAACTGGTTTTCTCCTTTCCAAACTATGCTATGCCTACCGGAATCAATAACTTCATCGAGCAACACAATGACTCTTCTGCCGGTGATGTCGTAAATTGTTACGTTAACTCTGCTTTGCTCTTTGAGGTTGAAACCGATCACTGTTTGCGGATTAAAAGGATTGGGATAAGCTTTGAGCAGTTCTGTTAACAAGGGCTGGTTAAACTGATCTTCATCATCAACTGAAAGAGGACTGACATCAATGACATTTGAAGCCTGAGATTCTCCAACCTCATACACTACAGTTACATAATATCTATATTCTGCCTCCTGCAATCCTGAATCTATGTAGCTAGTATCGGTAACAATATCTTCATTAATTTGCTCGAATTCGCTTTCTTCAATTGATCTATAAACATTGTAACCAGTAATTCCTTCTCTTAACTGATTCTGATATTTACTCTCTCTATGAGTTGTTTTTCTCGTTCTTAGCGAACGAGAGATGTCTGAGTTATAGGTTTCTCTACCAATTGAACGTCTTGTTTTTGATTGATTTTCAACACGATTATCGGCTGGATAGCTTGGAGATTTCCAGCTAAGTTCAACGTTTTGCAAGGGACCACTCGCACTGAGGTCCCGTGCCGGATAGAGTATATTATACTGAGCACTAACCACTTCGCTGGGCAACATACCATCTTTGTATGACTTGGTTCTAACAAGAGTATGTTGATCTATCTCAAATTGTTCTTCATATAGATAACTGTCCGTATTAGGCTCACTACCATCAAGAGTATAGTAAATCAGGCCGTTTTCATCTTCTATGGTAATCTCAATCTTAATTGGTTCATAATAATTGCCCGGTTCAAGGCTAAGTTGGGGCATTGTAACTCTCTCAAATCTAACTGATACGATGTTTGAAGGTAATGTTTCCCTTTCTTCGTAAACTGTTGTTACATAATAATAGCATACGGAAACGGTATCGAACTCTGTATCTGTGAATTCTGTTATTGCCGTCGGCTCATCAGTTATCATTTTACCGTTTCGATACACGTTATATCCTAATAAATCCTGCTGATTAGCGGGTGCAGTCCATGACAGATCAATTCTTGATATATCAACCAAGCTAGCACTCAATTCTTCGGGCCTATCAGACGTATCTCCGGCACTAGTGTCGATTATAAACTTCACCTGTGGTTTTTTTGAAGAAACAGTATTGGTTTCAGCATTTGTTTGGTCTGGGCTATCTTGTCTTGTATAGCGGTATCCGTTTTCGACTGCGTAGTATCTAACAGTTCCGGAGTTAGACCAGCTTTGGGTTGGTGAAAAAGCTGTATCAACTAAGATATTATCTATTCCATTCCACTCGAAATCCACATCAAGCTCTAACATATCCCAATCGCCTTCACGAGGGTTATAAAGATCCTCAGTATAAACTGTAGTATAAGGCTCATCAATATGCTCTGAACCATCTTCAACGGTGGTGTGCTTCATTCTTACCACAAAATCAGGCAAACCATATTCAGGTGCTATTGCTACCCAAAAACCAAGATCCGTTACTGTACCGCCGGCACTTATTCCGGCTTCGTGCAGCTCCTCCGCAGTATATATGGTTTGTCCACGGAAGCTTTGAAAATAGATATTGATAGGGCTGGCTTCACTCACCTGAGTAACGGCTTCACCGGAACCTAAACGAGTTGGCAGGATGCCTCCTACACCCAAGACAAAGCTACCGGAAAACTCATATTCGCCTGTCTCAAGAATGTAATCAAACAGCAGCCCTGTCCCGACCTCTGCTTCTTCGCTGACTCTTATCGTGATTCCGGGATACATGGTAATCCCTGCTTGAACGGTGTTAAATCTCTGTTCAGAAATCCCGATAATTTCTACCAAATCATTGTTAGTAGTGACTTCTAACTCCGCCTCAGGAGAGCCTGAACCACCTATATTAACTACAGGCAAATAGATGGTTAATTCTTCTCCCGGATCAACTAATCCGTCATTATTGCCTTCAGGTTCGGGATCATATACAAAGGGTGTCCTAGTAACGATATTTGGTGCGGAAGCATCGATATGAAACCGGAAATTCCAGTTTAAATCTCCGTCTGCATGAATTGATAAATTGAAGAATATCCGATGTTGGTCGGGAACGTTGTCAGCAATTTCGACAGAAAAAGCGCTATTCTGGTTAACTGACTGCTCACTGGCAATATCTCCATAATTAGCTTCTCCATCGATAATGTTAACATATTCATCATTGCTGGTCAGCACTGCACTTACATTGAAGGCATCTTCACCACCCATGTTCATCAGACGTACATTGAAATCTCCAGTATTGTCATACTCAGGAAGATCATTGTCGCCGTCAACCCATTGAACATCATCAATTGCAACATAAGGTGTGAACCCCAGAGATCCTGTAGTAATTAGTATTGCGGTTTCATCCTCCAACGGTCTGGCAGCAGTAGGATATTCGTTGTTAAAGGTATATTCGAGGCCCCTCATACCTGTATGATCTGCAAAACCTATTGTAGAATAGTTGCCCCACTCGCCAAACTGAGACTGACCACCACCCGGTTGTCCACCTCTGTTATTTACATTATTAAATACTCGATATTGTATTTTTATGATTCCGTCTAATGTCGAGGTAAAGTGGTACTCCGGATCGTGAAGAATAATTTGGAATGTCTCTGGTGCATTCAGATTAACGTTAATAGCGTTTTCCCATTGGATGACGAATATAGCTTCATCTTGGTTATACCATGTATAGACTCCACTGTTATTGCCTACACCTAAATTATCCCAAAAAGCAGCTACTATCGGGTCAGGCCCTAATGGCCCCGGTAAACGCCAGTTTCTTTGGGTAGACATTTCTGTCTCTTTAAAAGTTATCCAACCATTAGCAGATATCGTTATAACTTCATAATCTTCACCGTAAAAACGGAAGGGGAAAGGGAGCTGCATAGTATGATTACCTTGATTATTATTATAATCGGAGCTGATGTTGGTATTATCTCCCGGCCCGCCGTTACCGGTTGCTATTTCAATCCAATCATATTCAGGAGCTTCCATATAGGTTTCATCACCGCAATCAAATATCCAGTACCCATAGGGACAAGGGCCTAATGGATCATCGACGGTAACTGTACCTATAGGTAACTTCAAAGGAAGATGCTGACTAAATCCTTCATCATTATGAAGATGAAGCACCAAATCAAAGCTCATTCCGGGCATAACATAAGAAGATGTACTAACTTCTATATACTGATCCTGACTCCCGATGGTCTCATTTATCCCAATGTTACCATAAAAAGCCTCATCGTCAACTATCTCCAGACCGTATCCGCCGCCACTTATAGTCGCATGTATATCATTTAAGGGAACATTACCGGTGTTTCTAATCCTGATGTTCAGGGTGGCTTCCTCCAAGGGATCTAAGACTCCATCGTCTTGATCATTAACTACTATCTCGACAATCTCTAATTTCCCGTTGTTAATCAAAAGTTCAAAATAGCTTATCCAATTGTTTTCAGCATTATCACTGATAGACAACCTGAAATTGGCTCGATAACCTTCCGGAGTTTCCGGTGGAATATCAATCGCAAACTGATCTTGGCTTTCACCGTTAGAGCTAGCTGCAATATTTCCAAACCCTGACTGATTTTGTTCTATCTCGACATATTCGCTATCTATAGAGACAGTGCCGGTAACTCCGTTTACAGCTTGATTTTGATGATTTCTTACAGTTAACAGGAATTGGACTTCTTCACCGGCTATTAAATCATCATTTGTCAAGAACGAACTGTAAGTAACGCCGGCAGTTCCTGTTATATCAAATTCACCATGATACGGTTTATAGCCTCTTTTTGTGACTGTGACACGTACCTCATCTGTAACGTCATGATCAAAATAGTGTACTACCTCTCCCGCTTCATTGGTATAGCCGGTAGCAAAAAGTTGCTCATCTGCTAATGAATCACCTTTTCTAATTGTCACCCATGCATCTTTAATTGGTTGATCATCTTCATCGGTAATAGTAATAAAAATGCTATTTGAACCCGGAGGTAACGTTTCCGGATAATCGGCATTCATATGTTTGGGTATCCCTTTCCAAACATCTAAGGATGGATCTCCTTTAAGGTTAAGCATATATAAATAGTGCCGCGCACGCCATTCATGACTGTTCCAGAATGCCCGGTAGTTTGCTAGTTTTGAGTAAACTTTTGCGTCCCCCATAGTCCACATACCATGATCAAAAAGACCTCTGAAAATTGCTCCGGTCATCAAGTTATTATAGGCTGTGTCCGTAACCCAACTCATCCCTAATACTGATAATAGCCCTTTAGGCTCATTAGGACTGCCAATTCTGAACTGATCACCTAGCCTTAACCCGCCTGGCGAGACAAAATCCATTGAATTACACGTTAAAACAATTAAATGAGGCAGCTTAAAGAGGTTGGTGTAATCATTGTCACTCGGGCTCCAGCCTCCCACATTATACCAACATCTTATAGCTCCAAATGCCGCACCATTGTTCAATGAATTTTGGATCGGTGTTGGATAGGGTGGCTGTGTAATTTGAGTATTGTTGAAATCACTGTTGAACCTCTTGAGTACATCGTTAAGATAACGGGTAGTGTAGAGTGCTGAAACTCCAATGGAATTTGTTTCTCCGACAAGAAGATTGTGCTCATACCAGTCTGTATCTTCCATATGTGGATGTTTCTCATAATTACTTACTTTGTTCCAGAAAGTAACTAATTGCAGAGCACTGCGAATAGATATCCTCCCTACTACAATATCGGAAAGATGATCATCGCCAGCCAGCAAGCTGTAGTGGTGATCCGTATAGGCATTACCTCCCTGATATGCATCATGTTGAGGGTCGATCCACATCGGAACACCGAAAGTACTGCTAAGATCTCCGATCATAATTACATATTCAGGTGGATTATCCCATTCATCGTAGGCCTCTTGAATAAAGTTTTTGATAGCGTTGTTGGTTCCGTAATCTCCGGTATGAATAATTGTTACATCAAAACCTTTATCTCTTTTCCAGTTAGCAAAATTACTCAATGCAGTCAGATACTGTTGGTTCTGGGTATCACGATGAACGATAATCATGGCCCTCTGTTGATAATTATTCCTCGAACCGGGATTGCGAAACTGGTCGTAGTTTAGGACGGCACCACGTTGGATTTGTTCAAATGTTCTCGATTTTCTCCGTGGCGGATTCAGCAGTTCATTTTCCGAGTCTGCCTCTCTATCATATACTATCCTAATTCTAACTCTTTGAGCTAATGACAGTTCTCTATCTGCAGGATTGTAGGACATGGGGTTGATATTTACAGCTACCAGCCGTACATCTCTCATAATAGCAGGCGAGCTAACCTGAATCTTCTCGGAAGGATAGCTAATATCATGTTGATAAAACTCTTTATCTTTAATAAACCCCTGTTTATCGTCTATTTCCAGACCAAATCCCTGAGATGGGAAAACGTCAATATCGGGCTCTGTAAATTTCTCGATAATCTGAAAACTCTCAACATTAACTGAGCCGGTGTTAGGGATTGATAAAAGAAACGAATAAGACAATAGTTCCGGTAACCCTTCTTCCATTATCAACCCTTGCTCGGGATCATAAAACCTGGTGTAATTAACTCCTTGATATTCTTCTTCATAAACTTCATATTCCGGCAAAATGAACTCTACCTCTGTAAATCCATCTCCTTCCGATATAACCTGGAAGCTATTGGATCCGGCACTCAATATGCTAACAGATACCAATAACAGTAAACCCATTATTAAAAGCTTATTCGGCGTATTATTTTTCATCGACTAAAACCTCCTGATAATAAGAAACTGATTTCTCTTAATCTTCTTGTTTTTTTTTCCGAAAGACTCATATGTCGTCAAGAAATTATCATGACTGACGTATTTGATTAAGCATTTATCATTCCAAGAACGGAGAAATTTCCTGTTCAATAAAGTACTTCCACCATTACACAGAAAGCGCCACCAAATAAATGACTGTTGAACCAATATTGACAGAACCTTGATAATACTGAACGATAAACTAATGCAATCAAAAAAAGGTCAGGCTGCCGTGAACGAAAGCGGATAAACCACCATCATCAAAAGCAGCCTGATGCTTTATTTTTGTTACTGCTTGACTTTTAGAACGTTGTCACATCAACAAAGTTGAAGTCATCTATCATTATTGTTGGTATAGTAGCATGAGGTAATATCTGATAAGCAGGCCCTAAAGCCAGTATTCTTTTAGTTGCATCGTGCAGCACTTCGTTCCAGCGGAAGTTAGTGACAGCTTTTTTAATTTTCCCGTCTTCGAAATAGAGGACACCATCGCGGGTCAAACCTGTCCATTCACCGGTTTTTGCATCGATAGGTCTTATGTACCACAAGTTATTAAGTATGACGCCTCGTTTAACTTTTTTCATCATTTCCTGTTCGCTGGTGTCCCCACCTTCAATGACGAGATTAAACAAGGAGGCCGGTTTTATGCCTTTTTTCTTCGCATAGTATCTATCGGCTTGCATCTTCTTGATGACACCGTTAACAATCCATTCCGTATCTTCGGCTGGCAACCCGTTGTTGGTAAACAAAGGAGCTGAGATATGCGGATCGCTAATTGTTGACTTTAGAGAAAATTTATCTCCGAAGAAGTGCTTGCCAATTTGTCCGGTATAAGGATTGAGCCCATCATCTGCTTCTCTCTGCTGGAGTGTCCAGACTAAATAGTTTAGCCAATGCAAAACAGCTTGTGGTCTCATAATGACCGGCAATCTTCCTTTTTCGTAAGGTTCGGGCTCATTTAGAGAGTCAAATTGCTCGTTCAGCCTTTCTATCAACTCATTCATAGAAAACCGATCGTAGTCGCTAACAGCACGGTAAACTTTAGTCTCAATTCCTTTCTTTTTAATAGTCATCGAATGAGAGTAGGATGCTGATTCATCATATCCTTCAAACCCGTTTTTAGTAAGCATATAATTACTTCTAACGTGCTTTTCAGAGATACCGGACAGTTTACCATCTTTCCTTTCGGCATTTTTAATACACTTTTCAATTCCATCGACAATTTTTTCGACACTTAGATTGACCGTCGCTACTGCCGGTTTCTCCATTTCTCGCAGTGTATGTTTTCCTTCGGAGGCTACATATTCGGGATCGGGCTTATTAATCTTAGCAATATTTTCAGCCTTTTTAACTAATGATATGATGCTCTCTTCATCAAGCTGGTTAACGGATGCGGATCCGGTTTTATTGCCAAAAGCTACCTTGAGATTAACACCACCGGAAACCGTCCATGAGCCCGACCTCAAACTTTCTCCGTCAATATGCTGAGTGATAGCATTCTGTGCAAATCTGGTATGTAGATCCTGAGAATGTCCTATTTGCAATGTAAAATCATCTGCTTTACAGATGCGTTTTACTAATTCTCCGCATTTCATCATTTTATCTTTCATTGGGAACCTCCTACTCTGATATTTCGGAAGCGAGTTAAAGCAGCGCCGTGGGTCATCCTTCCTCTTTGTCCGGGCTGCCCTTTACCGCAGTTAGTTACTCCAAATGTCCGGAAATAGCGATTATCGCAGATAGCATCAACACTGTTCCAGAATTCGGGATTATTTGATTTATAGATTATCTTTTTCAGCGGTCTTATCTTCTTACCATTCTTAATTTCCCAAAACATATCTCCGCCAAACTGGAAATTAACGCGATGCTGGTCGATAGAAAAACTGCCTTGACCTTCTATCAATACAGCATCTTCTGTGTCAGCTATCAGATCGTTAGGCGAAAGGTCTTGTTTGCCCGGCTGCAGATAGAGATTTGGAATTCGATTAATCGGGAAATCGAAATAAGAAGTTGCTCTATTACATCCTCGACTCATTTGCAAGTTTAGAAGTGGAGCTGTATCTCTGGTTGTTCCGTATTCTTTGAGTATGCCATCTTTGATAATATACCACTTTTGATTAGGTACACCATCATCGTCATACCCGGCTGTAGCTAAACCACCTTGCAAAGTATTATCGGCAATAAAATTGACAAGCTTGCTGCCGTACTGAAAATTTCCCAGTTTTTCCGGCGTTGCAAAGCTTATTCCGGCGAAGTCCGCTTCCCAGCCTAAGACGCGGTCTAACTCGGTGGGGTGTCCAACAGATTCATGCATAGTCAAAGAAAGATGGATCGGATCTAACAGCAACGTTCGCTGTTCCTCTTCGCCTAAACTATCGGCATTTGCTTTCATTATAGCTTCTTGAGCTATCTTCTCAGCTTTTTCCTGCCAATTTATCTGCTCAATATACTCCCATCCAGCCGCCTTACCACCTTCACGGAAGCTGCGGGACTGACTATCCTTTGTAGTGACAGCCGTAGCTCTTAACATTGGTTCAACTAACAGAGTTGTGAGGTCAAGCCTGGTACCTAAAGTAGAAGCAAAAAGTTTTTCATCTTTTTGACACTCCATCAGGAACAATGTCTGTTTGATATCGTTATAGTTTAACAAAGTCTTATTAACATCCATCATTAGTTCAACCTTTTGAGATAGTGGAACTTGGAAGGGATCGATTTCAAAAGGTGTCCTGTAGGTATCGATATAACTTCGTTCAGTGGCGAGCTTTAAGCCGTCGCCATATTTTAACCTTCCCGACTGGAGTGCCAGTTCATAAGCTCGGTTAACTGTTTTTGTAACAGCGTCATCTGTGAATACATTGCTATGAGCAAATCCCCAGGCACCATTTTTGAAAACGCGAACCCCATAACCAAAGACTTCCTGCTGAGCAGTATTTTTCAAGCTCATATTGCGCAAGAAAATAGATTCGGAAGTTGTTTTGTGGATACGGATATCAGCGTACTCTGCACCTAAAGATTTGGCCGCATCAATGGCCATCTCTAAATACTTCATCATTACTCCTTCATTATTTTATTTGCTGAACGGGAATCGATTCACTCAGAGCTGTCAAGAGAAACAAAAAAAACCGTCTGCTGAGTTATACTTTGTTTACCGGCAGAAGCATGGCTTGATCGCCAAAATGACTGTATGGGTATTGAGTTTGGAAATCAGAATAAAAAAAACACCTTCTTATCTCAGACCGTCAAAAGCCTTAGGTTAGAAGGTGTTGACAAAATTGAAGCTAAAAAGTTTAATAGCTCACGGGCAAGCTTTTGTTATGTTTTTATTGAAGCTTATCCAAGTAAGAACTCTTCTAAGCGTGCAAGACCTTGGTGACAAAATCAGTATTCATTAATCTGGCTACAGCCATATAGTTCGGCTGAAAAGAGATATGCCCGCCAACTCGATATTTCTCCTTGGCTTTGCCATTTTCGAGAGTATAGACAGTCATATCTGAAGTCGTCCCGGCGAAATTGATATTCTTGTCGATTGGAGTTATGTCATCAACATCGACATCGACAATGCCGAAATCCAATATAGCACGATGAACTTTGTCTTGAGAATCACCATCACCATTTTGGGCAACATTACCAACACTCCCTTCGCCAATCACTCCATCTGGTTGACTATCCTTCTTAGCAAACTCGATAATATTTGCTTTAAACTCAAAAGCCTTAGTGCTCAAGTTCCTGAACTTCTTGCCATCAAAAGGCGAAGTCCCGAAAAATACCGATTCACCAATCCTGAAATGATTGACCTCTTTGGGCCGGTTCCCTCTGCCGACAAGCGGCAGAGTAATAGAGGAGCCGCCGGACACGAGATCAAATTTATGGTTGAATGACAACTCTACTATTTTCTTGTATAGGCATAGCTGTATTAACTTATCAAAAGTGGGCTCAATACCGTACATACAGCCAAGATTAGTCCCTATACCAATAACCTCAATATGGTCAAGCTCAAATACCTGCCGGTAAAAGTCGAGCAAGTTATCTCTTACAACACCTTCTCGCAGTTCACCTAATTCTATCATAACAATAACTTGATGCCTCTTGTTTTGCCGTTGTGCTTCTTTGTTCAGTGCCTTGATCGTTCTGATGCTGGAATTGAGAGAAATATCGGCATATCTGATAACATTCTTTATCTGATCTAAGGCAGGAGGCTTAATATAAATGGTTCTGGCGTCGGGTTTGATATTTTTAATCTTTTTCAAACAAGAAAGGTGCGAATCCCCTATTGAATGAATCCTATTCAATTCATCACTTTCTAAAATCTTGCGGAGCACCACATCATTGCCCCCCAACACCTTCATAATGATAGACCATTGGACGTCATATTTGCCCAGAAACTCATTAAGTTTCCAGACATTTTCCATTATGATATCGGTGTTAATTATCAGACTCGCCATTGTCAGTTTCTCTTGTATCGCATTTCTGCATATTTAGACTCGAATCCGACTCTCTCATAAAGCCGTTTTGCCGGATTATCATACTCAACATGAAGTTTGACTTCACCTTCGGCATGCTTAATCGCTTCCTTGATTATTTCACTGCCAAACCCCTTACCTCGGTGTTTAGCATCAACCGCTATATAAACGAGTATGTTTTCCGGAATAAAGTATTTCATACCGGTATTTATCATTAGTAGTTCTCCTGCTAACTCTCCATCCTGATGAGCTGTCAGCAGGAAACCACCCTTTCCTTCTGAATTGGAAAAGGCATAGTCAATAGCCAAGTTAATTGCTTCTTTAGTATCTCTGAATCTGTCCAAATGCTCGTGTAGAAAATCAACATATTCTGCTCTTGTAATAACTTTTGTCAGCTCTTCTTGCGTGCGGCAAATTTTGATGTCCAGCATATTTACACTCCTTGTTTTCTTTAATAGACTGCTCATTGATACAATGAAAAGTGGCGGCCAAAAGGCCAATTCTCTCGGTGCATGTCAGTCTCAAGTTAAATATTCATAGATCAACTG
>PWNZ01000028.1 GCA_003564135.1 Candidatus Cloacimonadota bacterium | reverse complement strand
TAATCGGGATTTACATCCTCACCTACCCACAACGGATCGGCATCGATGTTCCCTTCACCCCATGAAACATTATCGGGACAAGTATCTTCATCAAAATATATATCATCAATCCCCCCTTCCAGAAGCGAATGCGAGAAGGAGATATTCATGGGAGTTCCCCAATCAGCTTGGCTGTATAAATATACATTATCGGGCGTGTTACCGTAAATAATGGAGTTGATTATTTCTGCCGAATCCATTCTGCCTGAAAAACCAAGTCCACCTCCCTTTAGTCCACCAACGAAAGTGTTATTGCCGATGGTGGCATTAATCAATCTAAGTCCCCGGTGAGAGATAACATTACCAGGACCACCGAACAGGAAATGGAGAGCAGCTTCATCTTGCCAAATGGGATCTACATTGTCAATCACTCCGTCGGTTATTTCTAAGTTTGCTATTGTCAGATCAAATGGTAATTCTAAATGTCTTCCGGCACCGGTAATCATGGAACTTCCCATTTCACCTACATTATCCTCTCCCGGTCTGTAAGAAAAATTTGATATACGGATATTCTCAGCATAACCGTAAAGCTCCTCAAAACGTGGTTCGCCATAATACGCATGAGCAAGCCCCAAATTAAATCCTACCATTCCACGGCAATTTTTTATTTCAATATTCCTCAGCCTAAAATTGGAGTCTGTGTCGGAATATAGAGCGCCCCATCTTCGTGAAACTCCATTATAGATGCCGATATTTTCAATCTCATAGTCATAAACCCGGTACGGTCTAATACCTGATGAACTAACTATTGCAGTATTTTCCGGATATCCACCGTTGATGATGGAGAAGTTTTTTATGGAAAAGTTAGTTAAATAACCCCTGGTTTGATTATTGCGTAGGCTGGCAGTAAATGCCCAGGCTCTGTATTCCATATCCAGGATAGTATTTTCCTTGCTTTCACCGATTACATTTATACCGGGGCGGTTTTGAACCGGGAAATATTGACCATTCAACGACTTGGAGTAGATACCGTCCGCTACATAGATATTCCGCCTTTCTTCAGGGATGTCGGGTTCAATACTACCGGGCTCTATTTTGGACATGGCAAAGGCAATTGTCTGCAGCGGGTCGTCGGCTGTTAAGCCGCTGTTGGTATCGCAGCCGTCGGCTGCTACATATAAATCGGCTGCTACCGGTTCAATCTTGCCGTTGAGAACAGTAAAGGTAAGATTTTCGGGAGTGGTTTCGTTATTAATACCAAAAAAATAAGATTCATCGGGATCGGGATTAACAACTGTAAATGTATCCACTATTACGGATTGTTGTTCCAAATTTCCCAAAGCAAGATCATTTACAGCCTGTCCTGCATAATTATAATAAATACTATTGAGATTATCGCTGCAAAATTCTGCCCCTGGTCCACAAATTCCTCCGTTTCTTCCTAAAGTGTGATTATAACGGACAATGTTTCCTTCCAAAAATACTCTACCTTCGCCATTTTGCCAAGGATTTCTTTGAAGAGTAATCCCACCTCCACCACTGCCGGAGAAGTTATATTCTATTAAACAGTTACTGATACGGGAAAAAGAACGATATAAATGAATTCCCCCGCCGCTGCCTTTGGCGGTATTGTTTCTTATGATGCAATTACTTATGGTGGGCGAAGACTCAAAAACAAAAATCCCACCACCCCAACGTCCGGCAACACCTCCCCCAATTGTATAACCATTGGTTATGGTAAATCCGTTAAGAACGGCCTCTTGATTTTCGTCATTTCTGAAAGTGACTACCGACCCGCTCTCATTTCCGTCTATGATTGTCTCCCTGATAAAATCCCTGTTATCGTCTTCTATACCGTAAAGGCTCGTTATAACGATGTTCTTTCCGTCATAATTTATATTTTCCACATATCTTCCCGGATGAACAAGGAGGGTATCTCCGCTCTGAGCGGCAGCTATACCGGCATTTATGGTGTCAAAGTCACCGGTTCCGTCCTGCTTGATTTCCCACAAGGTAGAGTTGAGTAGTGAGTAGTGAGAAGTAAGAATGATCAGACTGAATACTATTATTATCGACTTCATTGTATCCTCCTTTTAAGGATAGCAACACGGATCTGACGGATTTAGCGGATCAACACAGATTATATCCGTGGACATCTGCATCAGCCGTAGAATCCGTGTTGCTGTAATTATTTGTTATCTACATTAATGACAAATGTCACTATCTGATAAGTAACATTTTCTTGTTAACGGTTTCTATGGGTGTTTCCAACCTGTAGAAGTAGATTCCTGCTCCTACGGTTCGATCTTGCTCGTTCTTACCGTCCCAGGCAAACGTATGCTTACCACCGGTAAAGTCTCCCGAAGCTATTTCTTTTACTTTTTGACCTCTTATGTTATAAACGGTAAGTGAAATATTCATCGTCTCCGAGAGATATAAAGGTATCTCGGTTTGGGCAGATCGTGTTTTTGCGCTTGTGCTCAACACCATAGGATTAGGGTAGTTCTGACCCATGACCACTTGCGGTTTGACTACATCGCCTCTTGTTTTGCCGTCATCTTCTTGCGCATCAAGGCGAATGACAGTGTATCTTTGCTGCAGAGGCTGCAATACCTGCTGAGAATATTCTCCGGTAGCATTGCTTCTGGCATTTACACTGCTGATTCTTTCCGTGCCGCTTCTTTCACCACGGTAAAGAACAAAGCTTATATCTTTACCAATATGGCTTTCATCGGTATAAGCTAAGATATTAACCGGATATTTACCCTCAAACACTGAGGCACCGACGCATTCATCACCGGCGTAAACACCTATTTCCAGCAATCCTTCGTCATTATTGAGTTCTTCGATGAAAAACTCCTCATAACGAGGCCCGTCTCTAAAGGTAAAATACTCCGGCCGGGGCCTATTGAAGTGATAATCCAGCCCGGCAATCATACCATCGCCTCGGGTAATACCCCAATTGAAATCTAAGACAATTGGTTCTTGTCCTGTATTTTCAAACTCGATGATATACATCTTACCGTAATAGGCATAATGATTACCCCACGGGTCAGGCCCGTTATCCCAATAAATACCGCCATCCTGACCTTGAACATAATTGATGTATTGATGATAAGGATATAAAGCCGTCTCCAAACATTGTGTCTGATGATGCCAATAGCCCATCCAGCGCACTTGTGGTTGACCGGGCATCAGTTCAATCTCTATTGATCCCTGCCACAATTCTCCGGAAGCTAATAAATAGTGCGGAACTGGAACAATATCATGAAATCCGAATTTATATCCCTCAGTAGGGCTGTTAATGGTTACACCGGGATCATCGGGATTCCATCCCGGGGGATCAGTATAGTCATATACCATATGATAAGGAAGGTTAACAGGTTGATTTCCTTGCACTTCATCAATTCCGCTAACCGGGCATAATATTTGGCTTAACAGTTCTTCCGTATACTGCCAATTATCCCAGTCAGTATCCGGATCACCAAGCCTCGGAAATGACTCGTAATGGGTAAACAGGTTATCGACATTATGGTAGTATTTATAGTGCTCATCTACCTCTAACGGATATAGGAAATCAAGTTCTCCGGGTTGCTCCTGCCACTGAAGATATGGATAAGATTTGAGCACGTAAGGGTTATAATAACCTTGTCTGGTACTCCAGCTTTCCCAAACAGCCTCGAATTCCCAATCCTCAAATGTATAGTAGTTAAGCATTTCATGGGTTGTTTTACCATATCCACCGGCTGAAATAATCATATCCGATGTTTCAATATTCCAATAACTGTTTTCAATTATTGGGTCTGCTCCTACATCTACGGCACCAATAAGTCCTCCTACCTCCCACCTGGGCGGCACGTTATCTACATATCCAGTAGAATAGCAATTATGTAATTCTGAGTCACCACTTATTAAACCAACAAATCCACCATGAGCGTTTATACCCATAAGATCAGCTGTTGGGCCTATATCAATCAAATCACTAAATGAATAACTGTTTTGTATGTTACCATCTAAATTATGACCAATAAAGCCACCGACATATTTCATACTAGCATCATTTCCTCTTATCTCACCTAAAGAGTAACTTCTGTGCACTGTTCCACCAAAGACAAATCCAATAAAGCCACCAAATCTCACCATGCTTGGTATTTGTTGGACTTCATTTGCAGTTATATTGCCTGATGAATAACTGTCATACACGGTACTGTTTTCTCCGAGACGACCTATAAATCCTCCAACTTCATTCCTGTCTACTACCGATATCTCAACATCAGAGTAGCTGTTGTATATAGTACCATCATCAACAAATCCAATTAATCCGCCGATATTAAATCTTTGATCAAATGGATCTGTAATCCTTGGAGCTAATATTGTTCCGGAAGAATGGTTGTTATATACATTTCCACCGCCGTATAGTTTTCCAATTAGTCCGCCCACATTATTACCATAACTTCTTATTTCATTGTTTATATCCGCGTAACTTTCCGATAATGTTCCCCCGCTCATACTACCTATTAAACCTCCAACTTTATCATCTGTATCTATGATATTTAGAGGACAATTAATATATCCTATAGAAGAGTAACTTAAAGAAATGCTGCTTTCTTGACTGTAACCAATGAGTCCGCCAACGTTATAATGACCTCTAATATTATTAACTGATGAAGTACAACCTTCAATATTACTTTCGAAGATCACTCCGATAAGTCCACCTATATAATATCCCGCATTATCCGAATCTATTCTTAATCTACTCAAATTTGATGAGCAATTAATAACATTTGTTCCCCAGGTAAACCCTGCTAAACTGCCAATATACTCAACTGTACGATGCTCTTCACATTGACCCATAATATCTCCTGAACTGACAGTGATATTATCAATAGTTCCCTCATGTGCAGATCCGGCAATACCTCCTACTTGCCTCCTTGCAGTTATGTCAATGTCCTGCAAATAGATATTCTTTATATCAGCATTGTTGAGTGAGGCAAACAGACCTTGATAAGTCGCT
>PWNZ01000204.1 GCA_003564135.1 Candidatus Cloacimonadota bacterium | reverse complement strand
GGCTGTGTTCCCGCAAAACTATTAGACACCTTAGTCGATTATGAGTCAATAACCGAAACCGGTGCCATAATGGGTTCGGGAGGTATGGTCGTGATGGACGAAACAACCTGCATGGTTGACGTTGCAAAATTCTTCCTTAACTTTACTCAGAATGAATCTTGCGGGAAATGTACCTTCTGTCGGATAGGAACTAAACGGATGCTGGAACTATTAGAGAAGATAACCTCGGGCAAAGGCGAAATGAAGGATTTAGAGACATTAGAGGAACTCTCGACCAACATTATCACCAGCTCACTATGCGGTCTCGGTCAGACAGCACCCAATCCGGTTCTTACTACTATCAAATATTTCCGTGATGAATATTTAGCGCATATCGAAGAAAAAAGATGCCCGGCAGGTGTCTGCTTAGATCTGATCAAGTACCGCGTCGTGGAAGACAATTGTGTGGGCTGTACACTGTGTGCCCGCAAGTGTCCGGTGGATGCCATTAGCGGCAAGGTTAAGGAATTGCACCAGATAGATACCGATAAATGTATAAAGTGTGGTGTTTGTATCGACACCTGCAAATTCGATGCTATAGTCAAAGAATAGACCCATCATCAGCTGCTTAGCAGATTTCAGCAGCTGATACCTAAAACATAACTCAAGGAGAATAAAGAATGATAAATGTTATACTCAACGGCCAAAAAATCAGAACTGATCCCGGCAAAACCGTTTTAGACCTGGCCCAAGAGCAAGGTATAAAGATCCCAACTCTCTGTCACGATGAAGAGCTGAAGCCGTTCGGATCATGTTGGGTTTGTGCTGTGCAGGTGGAAGGACGGCGAGGCTTCGTCACTGCCTGCGGTACCGAGATATATGAGGGAATGGAGATTACCACCGACTCTAAAGAGATTTTCAGAGCCAGAAAGATGGCTCTGGAGCTATTGTTGTCCGACCATTATGCCGATTGTGAGGCCCCATGCAAAACAGCCTGTCCCGATAATGTAGATGTTCAGTCTTACGTTGCGTTAATCGCAAATAACCAACCGCATGAAGCGGTAAAGGTCTTGAAGGATACTTTGCCTATGCCGCTTTCGATAGGCCGGGTTTGCCCTGCTTTCTGCGAACAGGAGTGTCGTCGCCAATTAGTCGAAGACCCGATAGCTATCAGACAGTTAAAGCGCTATGCAGCCGACGAAGACCTCAATGATGCCTGGTCTTATGTGCCACCGAAAGAGAAAGATAAAAAGGAACATATAGCTGTTATAGGTGCCGGTCCTTCAGGACTTACCTGCGGGTATTATCTGACGCAGAAAGGGTATCAGGTAACAGTTTTCGAGGCCGCTCCGGAACCCGGAGGGTGGTTGAGATACGGCATACCCGAATATAGACTGCCCAAAGAATTATTAAAAAAAGAAATTGAACTGATGTGCCAGAACGGCATGGAAATCAAGACCGGGAAAGAATTAGGGAAAGATTTTACTCTCTCGGAACTGTCGGATAAATACGATTCCGTTTATTTAGCTTTAGGTGCTCAGAACGGTGTGCCGATGAGAGTTAAAGGGAGCGACTTATCCGGTTGTTATTTAGGTGTTGACTATCTTAAAGCGTTAATGATGGACGAAGATGTCAAAACCGGCAAAAAGGTCGCTGTAGTTGGTGGCGGAAATACAGCCATAGACTGTGCTCGTACAGCGAAAAGGTTAGGCGCCGATGTTACTATTGTGTATCGTCGAACCAGAAAAGAGATGCCTGCTGAAGCTTACGAAGTTGATGCTGCTGAAGAGGAAGGAGTAAAGTTCCACTTCCTAACCAATCCGGTCGAATATAAAGGCGATGAAGCGGGAATCAATGAGATAGTCCTGGAAAAAATGAAATTAGGTAAACCGGACAACAGCGGCAGAAGAAGACCCGAACCAACCGGCGAATTTTTTACCGAGCCTTACGATACGGTTATAGCCGCAATATCTCAGATTCCTGAAGTTGAGCTTTTCGCTGAAGAAGTTAACAAAATTGACGGCAAAACATTACCGCTCACCCGCTGGTCAACTGCCGATGTAAGCGAAGACCTTCTATATACAGGTATGGAGAATGTTTTTGCCGGTGGCGACTTTAGATTAGGTCCCGCCACAGCTATTGAAGCGATTGCTGACGGAAGAAAAGCTGCGGAGAATATTCACATATACCTTGAGAAAGGTTCAATCGGTCAGGAACATCTGCCTCAGAAACAATTCTGCTCGGTCAAAGCCGACAAAATCAAACAAGTCAGCGACACCTTCTATAAAATCTATCCCCAGGCAAAAAGAGAATTGATGCCCGAAATAGATCCCAATATCAGAAACGGCAACTTTGAAGAGGTCGAGTTAGGCTATTCTCAAGAACAAGCAAAAATAGAAGCCGATAGATGTTTGGAATGCGGATGTTTGGTGAACACTCGCTGTGAGTTAAGAGATCAAGCTACAGAATATGGCGTTGATAATACGCTCTTTTTTGGCCAGTCCAATCAGCATCCGATTGACAAATCCCACCCCTTTATCCTCAGGGATGCGAATAAGTGTATCAAATGCGGTAGATGTGTCAGGATATGTTCCGAACTGCAAGGTGCCGGTGTCTTAGGATATATATTCCGGGGATTCACTACTATTGTAGCCCCTGAATTTGGAGAAAGCCTGGACAAAACAACCTGTGAATCATGCGGTAAGTGTATCACTGTCTGTCCGGTAGGCGCTTTGGTGGAGAAGTCTGTTTCGCTGAAAAGATATCCGCTTGAGGATTATAAAGTGACTCAAAACTGTGGTAATTGCGGCACCGGCTGTAAAGTCGATATCCACATTTCATCCGGCAAACCATCCTACATAACTCCTGCCGAAAAGGAAGGATTCAATAAACGAAATATCTGTTTCTACGGAAGATTTGCCTGGCAAACCTACACCGGTCAAGATGTCATAGAGAACCCCCTGCTCAAGACCGAACAAGGTTGGCAAGATATTAGCTGGGAAGAAGCTGCCCAAAAAATCAAAGAAAAGAAAAAGCAGCTGCAAGATGTTTCCGTGTCGGTTAGCCCTCATGCTACAAATGAAGAGATAACCTTGATGCACGAGATCGCTAACAAGAACAACACTGTTGCCAAAAGTCTCTCTTTCCGTAAGATATTTACCGATGATTTATTAGAACGGCATAACAATAGCTGCGAGTATAGTGACATAGAGAAGACAGACAATATCGTGATCATCGGCAAGATAAGCCATACGCTAAGGACACTATGCCGGCACTATCAGCGAAAAGGAAAACGCTTAGCCGTTTTCAGCAAAGAAGATAATAAGTTTAACCGATTCGCCGACTGTCTATGTGCCGATGACGATTTAATTGAAGCATTGAAGCGGATGAAAGATAACCATATTTTCACCGGTAACGAAGAGAAATCGGTTCATTTAACTGCAAAAACCATGTTCATCTATAATCGCAACGAACTGAGTGAAGAAGAAATCTATCATGTATGGGATTTAGCTTCACTTATCTGTACCTTCAGTAAAGGATCCGGTGTCTTGGAAACCTCTTATTGGAACAACCTCAAAGCGTTCCGCAGTTTAGTCTCCTACGAACCGGTCATTGATGAGGCTCTGATAATCAGTTACGGTGAACTGCCCGAGAAATTCTCAGAAGCTGATAAACAAGACCGTTTTGTAGTAGCTGCTCTATCGCATAGAGTGGAGGATTGTCAGGCCGATTTGATATTGCCGAAACCTTCGTACTTAGAAATTGAGGGGAGCTCTTATTCTGATGACGGAAGTCTGTGTAAGTATCATAACCCGCTGAAATCAATCAAATTTGATCTTCTCTTGCAACTGTTTAACCATGCCGGTATGATCACAGACGTTCAGGTTGAACCTAACTTGTGGGTGAATAAGGCTGAGCAGCTGCTGGCTGATACCAGACCGCCGCTAATCTTTAAGAAGATGGAAGTTGTTTCCTTCATAGAGTCGGTTATGCCGGTTTATAAGCAGCCTTTCAAGCCGTTAGTGCCTCATTGGGATCCAATGCAGAAATTGAAAGAGATGACTCATAGTTAGTCGTTACAACTTTTCTGGGCCGTTAAATGCGGGACTATAAAAATCTCGAAAAATGGCGCAGATTTAAAAAAAAACTTCTGTTGTAAGGCCGGTATTAGCCGGCCTTACTTTTTTTTACTTGACTCAATGACTCTCGATCGAGTCAAATATTCATAACAAATAATAATTACTACGGAGGTAAACATGGGAAAACTATTCACTGCAACAGCTCCCTCAACTTTTCAAGAAACTATACAGCGTTCAAAATTTATCGGAAACCTGATACCGGTACCTTCAATGGGTGATGTTCACGAAATAATCAATTCAACCTCTTCAAAGTATCGCGACAGCACGCACAACTGTTGGGCATATGCTATCGGCCTTGATAATGTCCAGTACCATTCGTCTGATGCCGGAGAGCCTTCCGGAACAGCCGGTAAACCGATAGAGGGAGTGCTCAGGAAATACAATCTAACCAATGTAGTTATTGTCGTCAGCCGTTATTACGGAGGTGTTCAACTCGGGATTAGAGGCCTTATTGACGCTTATTCGCAGGTTGCTGAACAAACCGTGAAAGCTGCCAACCTGAAAGAGTCGGTGTTGAAGGAATTCTATGACATAGAGCTTTCATACAAAAGACTGGGCAAGCTCAAGAATCATATCAGAAATCTGGACGCCGAGATATTAGATATAAAATACGGTAAAGAGATTACTCTCACTCTTTGCATCCGGTCATCTTACAACTTCAAAGAGTTTCTCGATGCCGAAGCTGGCAGTGGTGAACTAACCTATGAATTTGTTAAACAAGATATCTTTTTATGATTAAAATCGCTCTTTGTAACAAGAGCATAATCTGTGGAAACCAAGAACCAAGAACCAACATAATGACACCCGAGGAAATGATTAAAAATTGCCGGCTAAAGCCGACGTACCAGCCGACTGAAAGTCAGCGTTCCGGAATCACAGGTGGCTGATAACTATTTTAAACATAGTAAACGTCCATGACAGTGAAAAGTAAT
>PWNZ01000006.1 GCA_003564135.1 Candidatus Cloacimonadota bacterium | reverse complement strand
TAAACTATGAGGGTGGTATATGGTAGATCCTAAGGATAGAGTTTTACCCTACGATCTAAATGCCGAGGCTGCTGTTTTATCAGCGATGATGATTGATTCGATGACTGTTCTGAAAAGCATCGAAGAAGTGAAAGAGCATTTTTTCTACGTAGAAAAGCATCGTGTCATTTTTAGATCTATGATTGAACTTTACACCAGACAGATGGAAGTTGATCTGATAACTCTTTTAGATCGTCTCGAATCAGCCGGACTAATGGAGAAAGTAGGGGGCAAGGAATATGTTTTACAAATAGCCGATGTGGTTGTTAGTGGTGCGAATTTCTCGTATCATTGTAAGATCCTGCTGGAAAAATATATCTTACGCGAGCTCATCTTGACTTCGAATAAGATTATTGAACGTTGTTACGAAGGGGATAGGCCTTATGACGAAGTTCTTGACTTCGCTGAGCAAGCTGTTTTCGGATTGTATAATAAATCTGAAAAAAAGGGATTCCAAAGAGTAGCAGATTATACAACAGAAGTACTTAAAACAATAGAAGACCTATCTACTTCGCAGTTCGGGGTTCATGGTGTAGCTTCCGGGTTTACTGATCTTGATGGTATCATCGGTGGGTTTCGTCCCGGTCAGTTGATTGTTTTAGCAGCTCGTCCAAGCATGGGCAAATCAGCTTTAGCCGTCAATATCGCTAGTAATGCAGCGGAATTTCACGAAGTCAAGACAGGGATTTTTACTATGGAAATGTCAGCCGAAGAGGTACTTTTACGGATGATTAGTTCAATATCAGGAGTTCCGCTGTCAAATATGTTGAAAGGTTGGGGGATGAATCAGGATAAAATCAGAAAAGTTACTGAAATAGCCGAACTCATAGGCAGCAAGGATATCTATATTGATGATTCAGGAACTAATACGCCCTTAGAACTACGAGCAAAAACCAGAAGACTGAAAAGCGAGTTAAGTGGTTTAGGATTAATTGTTATTGATTATCTGCAACTACTCTCTTCTGCGAAGAAAAATGTAGAAAGCCGGCAACAAGAAATGTCTGAAATATCCAGAAATCTAAAGATTCTAGCCAAAGAGATGGAAGTACCGGTTATAGCTCTGTCACAGTTAAACCGTGAATTAGAAAAAAGAGAGGATAAAAAACCAAGGCTTTCCGATCTTAGAGAGTCAGGAGCTATCGAACAAGATGCCGATATTGTTATGTTTATCTATCGTGAAGAAGTTTACTTTCCCGACACAGAGAACAAGAATATTGCCAAAATAATAATTGCTAAAAACAGACATGGGGCTATCGGTTCGGTTGATTTGAGATTTAATCCGGAAACAACTTCATTCGACAATTTGGAAAGCACCGAACAGTTCGACAGTCAATTATAATAAGATCTTTAGTTGTTTTATGTCAACAAGGATAGAAAGAAAAGAAGGTAGGGATTATATAACAGTTTCTTTGCTGGCCGTTCTTTCATGGCTAGGTAGTTATGTCATCTTCGTTGTTAGAACGTTTTTAACCCTACCGAAGTTAGTTAAAAGACGGTTCGAGTTATTAGTTCAACTCAGAGGTATGGGCTATAATTCGCTACTGCTAATAACTGTCACTTCAGCATTCGCAGGACTTGTTACGGCAGTTCAAGCTTCTTACCAAACAAGGGGCCTGATACCTAATAGTTTTATTAGCGTTATGGTAGCTAAATCTACTATGATAGAGCTAGCGCCGGTACTTACCGGACTGGTCTTGTCAGGTAAAATTGGAGCAGCAGTAACAGCTGAGATAGGCACTATGAAGGTGACTGAACAGATTGATGCGCTGACAAGTGTCGGTACTGATAGCTATGAATACCTATTTCTACCCCGCATGGTTTCCGGTATCATTGTACTACCTATGCTAACAATATACGCTAACCTGATAAGCATAGTGTCTGCTTTCTTTATAGTTAATTATCGTTATGATATCAATCATCATCTGTTTTTTAACAATATGAAGAACTATTTCGAACCGATGGATTTGTGGGGTGGCTTGGCAAAAGCAGTTTTCTTTGGATTTGTTATTAGCTCAATAGCTTGCTTTATTGGTAACCGAACTGAAGGTGGTGCCGAAGGTGTCGGTAAAGCAACTACATTGACGGTTGTGTATTCGTGTATTCTTATATTACTGATGGACTTTATAGTTGCAGCAGTTCTTTTTGGTACTTAAAAAACATGAAAAGGATTATGAAGATGAGATCATTGTTTAGTAAATGCTTAATAAGAGTTATGGTAGTCATGGTTGCTTTGATGTTTATCAGTAGTTGCTCTAACGATAGTTCAAGTTTAGAGATTGATTATGATCTGGTGATTTATACTCACTCGGAAATTCTACCACTAGCGACTATGATTATTCCCGCATTTGAAGAAGAGTATAGGTGTGTTGTTGGGTTGAAAGCGTTCCCTGAACCCGAAGACTTATTAGCACAATTGATAGAGGAAAAAGATGATCCCCTAGCCGATGTGGTTTTAGGGGTTGATAATGGAAATATTGTATGGCTTTTACACAATAATATTACCCAACCCTATAGACCGTCGGGGATGGATAGTATTGATGAAGATCTGCATTTCGATACCAGCTACAACTTTATACCATATACCTATGGCTATTTGGCTTTCTTGTATAATACAGAGAGAATCCAGAACCCACCCGAAAACTTTGGTAAATTACAAGATGGATCATGGAACAGACATTTTTTGATTTCCGATCCACGTACTTCAACTAATGGATTAGCTTTCTTGTTATGGTCTGTTTCTATGTTCGGAGAGTTGGGTTACGGCCACTTCTGGCGCAGTATAAAAAATAATATATTCTTTATTTCTGCCACTTGGGATCAGTCATACAGCATGTTTATCTCTGATGAAGCGCCTTTTTTATTAGGCTATACAACCACTGTTGCATATTTGATCGAAAATAAAGACACCTACCGTTATAGCTATTTCATACCCGGAGAAGGAACATATATGTATGCAGAAGGCGTCGGGGTTATAAAAGATAGCAATAGTCTTTCTCTGGCGAAGCAGTTCGTCGATTTTATGTTGAGTATAGAAGTTCAGCAGCATGTTGCCAAAACCAGATGGTTGTATCCTGTGTCTGAAAGAGTCGAACTGCCTGATTCTTTCAAAAACCTGAAGGTACCTGAAAACATAATAAATGACCGTATAAATAATATTTTTAGAGCTAGCCGAGTTGATAGATGGGTTAACAGATGGACAGAACTTATGATAGACTAAAATTCAATATAGTTCTTTATCAGCCGGAGATTCCAGCTAATACCGGAAACATTGGTAGGCTATGTGTCGGTTGTAACAGCACACTACACATCATTAAGCCAATGCGGTTTTTGATAACAGAAAAACAAGTACAAAGAGCAGGTTTAGATTACTGGCATCATTTGAATCTCAAGCTTTATGATAGCTTGGATGAATGTATGGATGAATATAAAGACAGCCGTTTCTTTCTTTGCTCAACTAAAGGACAAAAACTATACTACGATCTCCAATATAAGCAGGGAGATACCTTTATCTTTGGTCCTGAATCACGAGGTCTTCCCCCGTTTTTGCTTGACAGATACAGCGACCGAGTAATCAAGATACCAATGTCTGAGGATATTAGATCATTAAACCTTTCAAACAGTGTAGCTGTTGTTTTATATGAAGCATGCAGACAAACTGGATTCAGAGGATAAAATAAAGGAGACCAATTATGATAACCGGATCTTATGTTGCTTTGGTTACGCCATTCAAGAATAACGATATAGACTATAATGCTGTTGATAAACTAATCGATTTTCACCATAAAAATAATACTGATGGATTTGTTCTCTGCGGTACGACGGGAGAGTCACCCGTGCTTGCTGCCGATGAGAAAGAACTATTCAATCGCTATATAATTCAAAGATCAAAAATACCTGTCATGATTGGTACAGGAACTAATAATTTGAAAAAGACCATAGCCGATACTCAAAAAGCTAAAGATCTCGGCGCAGATTTTGCTATGGTCATTACTCCATACTATAATAAGCCCACACAAAAAGGAATGTATCACTACTTCAAAACCGTCGCTCAAGAAACAGATATTCCTATAATTATCTATAATGTGCCGAGTAGAACCGGAATAAATATCACTGCTGAAACCACCATAAAACTGGCTCAAGAATGTCCCGATATTATTGCTGTTAAGGAAGCAAGTGGAAACATAGCTCAATGTACCCATATAGTAAAATATTCACCGGAAAAATTTTCGCTGCTATCAGGGGAAGATATGCTGAATCTGCCATTGATGGCTATAGGTGCCAAAGGTGCTGTGTCTGTTACAGCTAACGTCGTTCCTCAAAAGTTGCATGACCTGATTAATCTCTGTTTAGAAGGGAAAATACAACAAGCTGCAAAGATTCACAAAGAGCTATTAGAAATTAATAAAGTTTTGTTTATCGAGACCAGTCCTATTCCTGTTAAAGAAGCATTATACATGATGGGTTTAACCGAGAATGAAATAAGACTACCACTTTATCATTTAGAAGATGAAAGTAGAGCGAAACTGAAGCAAGTATTGCTTGATAATTCATTGATCTAAATAAAACCACTACAAGCTTGACCGGGAATGATATAGGTGATTGGAAAACAGACTACTATTTATCTATCGCACTCAACTATATCGATATTATATACGAATTATCCTCTCGTTAAGCAGCGGGCTAGATGTATGAAATCACTCACTAAATAAGAAATAAGATAATGGCTGAATCATATACCGATAATAAAACTACTCTGATATGCCCTCTCACAAAAAGATTTGAGAGTATATTCGTTTGCGCAATCAATTGTCCAAATAGGTGTCAGATGTACTTAGACAATATCACGATGTCTATGTTGGAAGAATTTATAGAACAACACCCAGAATATGAATTAAAAGGAGAACTTATGGCTACTAAAGATACCGACAGAAAAAAGAAGGTAAAGGAGTTTTGGGTTATTGATGATGAAGGAACAATAGAAGAGGTAACAGAACAAGAAATTTTAGATAACCCTCAACAATTTTTCGGCAAGGAGATTTGGGATAAACCACCTAACGAATATGAGATAGTTGTAGCACTGAAAAGAAAAAAATAGCCCTAACACTTTCAAGCGTCAAGGCTATTATAGAGACTATTCTTTTTGGAATATGTAACTGAAAAACGTGCTTGAACGTTACTTCATTGCTATAAGTGATATTTCAACGGCTCCGTCAGCCGGAAGCCTTGATACCTGAACTGTCTCTCTTGCGGGGAAAGGCTCTCCGAAGTTTTGACTGTAAAGTTGGTTAAGTTCTGGGAAATTGTCCAAATCTGTTAAAAAGATTGTGGTTTTGACAACTTGCGCAAAGGACATATCTGTAGCCTCGAGTATCTTTCTAAGATTTGAGAAGACTAGTTTGGCCTGTTCGATAAAATTTTCCGGCATCTTCCCGCTTGCTGGGTCAATACCGAGTTGCCCCGAAATAAACAGTAAACCGTTTTTATAAACAGCTTGTGAATAGGGCCCTAATGCTGCGGGAGCCTTTTCTGTGTGAATCGGTTTCATAACTTCTCCTTTATTTATTTATTTGATAGTGTTTTTTTTAAGCGATTAATAGAAGGCAATATATCTCTGAGGTTAATCGCTTGCTGATGTTTCTTGACCAAATCATTAACTACTACTTTCCCTTCCCTTATTGAATCTTCATTAATAACTACCATGATAGAGCAAGACTCGTTTTGAGCTGTAGAAACTAACTTGCTGCTATTTTTAGTTGTTGGCCCTATAATGACTTTTATTTGATTATCCCTCAACTCTTGAACGATTTGCAGCAGCGATGTTTCTAACTCTTGACTAGTGGCTAAAATATACACCTGAAAAGGCTTTTTTCTCACCGGAAACAGTTTATCATTTTCCATTACTGCGATGATTGGCTCCATGTTGGCTGAGAAACCAATTGCCGGTATATCCTTACCGGTCAATGTTTTTACCAGATTATTATACCTGCCTCCCCCGCCAATCATGAGGTAGTCTTTTTTATAGGGCACTTTATACTTAAAGATGATATTGTCATAGTAAGGGAAGCTCATGTTCAGGTGTGGGTTAACTGTAAAATCGCACATCAGATTAGCCAGGTTTTTCTTGATAACATTGAAATTTTCCGTGCATTTATCACAGCATTCGTCAAAGATTATCGGGCTATTCAACCAGAGAGTATTACACTTCTTACAGTTTTCAGCGCTTCTGATGAAGTTTGCGTAGCTTTTGCTGCATTCAGAGCAAAGTTTATCCTCGTTTTCTTGCCAATATTTATATCTCTTATTTTCAAACTTGTGCTTGCAGTTAGGGCAACCATAGCTGTTTATTTCCAGTTGAGTATTTACCAGTCCGAATTGCCGAAAGATTTTCAGTCCTAACCTGATGGTCTCTATATCGGTAACATACGAATCCGAACCAATTGCTTCAGCTCCAAACTGATGAAATTGTCCATTTACATCATTAGGGTTTCCAAACTTTCTAAACATGGGACCGACATAGTAGACTAGGTTTCTATCTTTTACTGAGTTAGAACCAAATAGATGGGTGAGATAGCTTATTGTACCGTCCGGTCTGAGATAAGTATCATCTTCATCACCTATCCTGTAAAAAGAGTCAACAATAGTTGTAAATTTATCAACATCATATACTTTGTCAATTATGTCTTGAGTAAGGAACATGGGAGGTCGTATCTCTTGATAATTGAAAAATATCATTGTCTCATGAATTACTTGCTCGAGATGCTGCCATTTCCACATATCTTTGATGTCAATTGTTCTACGGAGTTCGTTATTTTGAAAATCATTTTTAGTATTTGTCATTAATTAAATCCTTTTGGTTCATCGTCTTCCAAGTGCCAAAAAACTGAGAACGGAGTCTCTTTAAACTCGGCTTTGACTGGTAAATTTCTGGTCTGCCGTGAGAACCAAAGCAATAGTTCATTATCATCTTTTATAAGGTTATTTGTCAAGACATCACTCCGGAAATACTCATTATTGGTTAGTAGCTTTAGCTTTATCCGGTAAGCCTCTGCCGGAACACCATCAATATTTTCGGTATGGGAATAAATGTATTTGCCCTTCCAGTAATTATCATTTGCGTAAACAACGATGCTCTGATCGTCAGCTATATTTACTGGACTTTCGTTGTTCTGAATCAAACTGTTAATCTTTGCACTCAAGTACAATAGTGAGCAGAAAAAGTCTCTTGCCTCGGGAAACTCTGCTTTTATGGTTCTGTTTTGTTCGGCAGTTATTATGTTGACTAATTCCTGTTCTAAGTTAAAGTAAGCTGTTTTTTCCATTTCAAACCTACGTTGATTAACTTCCTTAATATATATAATTGGAAGGTATTTTTCACGGTACTCTATGTAGTATCTATTATCTATGGGGAAAAGAAGTCTTCCGGTGCCTGTTGATTGAGCATGAACTGATAAGTATCCTTTACCGTTTTCGTGGTTATTGATCAGTTCAACCGTGGCAACAGTTACCCCCAAATATTTGATAGAAAAGTTATGCTGGGATTTCGAGCTTGTTTTTGTTGTACCTGCATAAAGGTATGTTAAAAAGATGCACGAAAGAATGGTGACAGCCGTAATCCATATAAATGCATAGTTTAAAACATATCTTACTCCTGTAAGATGTTTAATGTGCTTCATTGTCATGTTCATGTTTTCTTTTGTTAAACTTAATCTTGACTTCTTCAATTCTCTGGCCTTTGATCTTCTGCACAGTAAAGGTGACATTACCATCAACACTGATATTTTCTCCGGTAGCAGGAACTCTGTTGAAAACGTCATACAGAAAGGCTGCAAGGTTGTCGTATCTTTGATGATCGATATCCAGGCCAAGTGCTTCGTTTAAATCGTTTATATTAAGCATACCACTTACCATGTAAACCGTTTCCGAAATCTTTACCAACTGTGGTTTTTCTTTATCATATTCATCCACAATTTCACCTACTAGCTCTTCTAAAATATCTTCAAGTGTCACTAACCCCGAGGTGCCTCCGTATTCATCAACTACGATTGCCAAGTGAGTCTTTCTGGCTAAGAATAGATTCAATAGAGTTTGGATTTTTGCATTCTCAGTGACATATATCGGTTTTCTCAATATCTCTTTCACAGATTCTATATTCGAATTAAGTATAACATCCTTTGCATAGATTATTCCTAATATATCGTCTACATTTTTTTTATAGACGGGAAGTCTTGAGTGTCCGGATGCAATAATTTCTTGTTTTATAGTTTCCAGGTCGTTCTCTATCGAGACATGTTTAATATCTACTCTGGGTATCATGATTTTCTTGGCGTCAGTTGAGGTGAACCTAAAGATTCCGGAGATAATTTTCTTCTCATTATCATTTAAGGGGAGATGCTTAGGCTTAGTATCAACCATATGCCTCAGGTCTTCTGATGTGAATCTGGTGCCTTGTAGGGTTTGGCTGTCGCTTTTTTTTGAAAATAATCTGCTTATGAAAACTAAAATCAATATCAGTGGATAAAGAATATTGCCGATAATTGAAATTATTCCCGCCGAAAAACGAGAAAACAATTCAGAGTTTGATATAGCGAATAGCTTGGGAGTTATCTCCCCGAAAACTATTAGGACGGCAGTCATAATGATCATTGATATGATTAATATCCACCAGGGGACGTTTTCCATTCCCAGAACCTTATTGGTATAGTTTTGGAGTAACAAAGCGGCGTAGGTAGATGCAGCGACGTTGACTATGGTGTTTCCCAGAAGAATAGTAATCAAGAGTCTGCGAGGCTTCTTGAGTAGGTTTAGAACTCGATTAGAAGCTGTCTTCTTATTAAGTTCCAGCTTTTTAACTTCTATTTTGGAAAGCGAAAAAAAAGCGGTTTCAGAACCGGAAAAATAGGCGGACAGAAAAAGAAATAATACTACATACAGAAAGTATATCTCCATTTTCAATTACTCCTACAGATATTTGTCCAAGATAGTTATCGGTTGGTAAGGTTTCATAAACATCGTTCCTTTAGGGCTTATTAGTATATCAAGCATATGTTGAGGCAGTTGCTAAAGATTACCTAATAACCAGTCAAGAACTTTCTTTTCTTTTTTTAACATTGCATGATGGGCTTTAGTCTCTAAGTGGTTATATCCTAACAAATGCAATGTCCCATGGATAAAGAGTTTAACCAGTTTTAGTTCAGGATCAGTTGGTTTTGGAGGTTTCTTGGAAACTTGCAAAGGTCTTATGGTTGTCCCCTCATAGCGGTTTTCTTTTTTAGCGACGATATCCTTATTTATCACTAGTTCGCCGATTATGTTGGATTCTAAGAAATCGCTGGTGAACGAAAGAATGTCGGTTGTCTTATCTCGGCCAAAAAAACGGCGATTAAGCTGTTTTATTTCATCGCTGTTAACAAAATAGATGTCAACTGCTTTCGAACTTAAATTAGGCTCGAATTTTCTTATACCGGCAGCTGTCCAATTGAGGGTTTCTATCAATTCTTCTGTCATATTGAATTGCTTTTTTCTTTCGGATATTCTACTCTTTTTTGATAAATGCCGACGATTATCGGCAGCATGAAAGATTTAATAGTTTCCAGTTCTTTCAAGGTTATTGGTGCCTCTGAGAGCTGTTTATCGTTTATGATTTTCTCGATTGTGTCGTCGATGATTTTTTTTAAAGATTCTTCGTCATGTTGATCACTAATTGATTTGGCTGTTGACTCTACAATATCAGCTATCATAACCAGAACAGCTTCTTTGGTTCTCGGTTTCGGTCCGAAATATCGAAATTTCTTCTCATCGACATCGGGATCTGTTTTTTTGGCTTTCTGATAGAAAAAAGATACCTTACTGATTCCGTGATGCTGTCTAATAATGTCTATTACCTGTTGCGGAAGCTTATATTTTTTTGCGAGAGTAATTCCCGACAAGACATGGTTTCTAATGGTGACAGTGCTGTCATAGCTGTCTTTCTGGTTATGCAGTTCCGGGGCTTTAGTATTATTTTCTACAAACATTTCCGGTTCGGTCAGCTTTCCTATATCGTGATAAAGGCCTCCGACCTTTGCCAATAATGCATTTGCTCCTATGGCAACGGCAGCGCTTTCTGCTAAGTTACCAACCATAATGGAGTGATTATAAGTGCCTGGAGCTTCGACTGACATCCTCTTTAATAAAGGGTTATTATTGTCTTGGAGCTGTAAAAGGATGATTTTATTTGTTAGGTTGAGATTTTTTTCCAGCACCGGAGATATAATAATGATTCCAGCCATCGAGATAATGCAAGAAAGTGCTCCGTAGAAAAGAAAGTCAACCACATGGACATTCTGTATTAATAATGAAACTGTTATTGCTACTACGAAAAAAGAAACTAAACAGGAGATAGAGAGAACAAGAAAATCGTGATTATCTTTCAGTCTGGTCATAATGATAAGCAGCAACATAGTAGCAAGAAAAAGCACCGATAATGCTGAAATATTCCAATGCAGAAAGGGTAGAACCAAAAACAGCCCTATACAATTGACGATAAATCCGCTGGGAGGATTAAACAACAAAGCAAAGAGAATAACCGGTAGAGCGAAAGGTAAAATTATGTCGGGAACGGTGTCGAACATGGCTAAACCGTAAGTCATCAAAATTAATAATAAGAGCAAGCTCAAGTAGGTCAATACGTGGATAAGTTTATCAAAGCGATTCCTGATTATGATAACAAATGAGAAGTAGCCAGCTAATGTTAGGACAAAAGAAAGTAGGAAGTACCCGATTATCGGATACCAGATCAATCCAAAAATATCTTCTGTAGATTCTTCATCTTCCATTAGGCTATACATTGCTTCCAGCTTTTTTAGGTCGATTTCCGTAATTCTGCGATTCCTACGGATGATTTCTTCGTTTTCTAAAACCTCAGTTAATACTGGAACGATTGTATTGTATGCTTCTTGGATTAGCAGTTCAGTCTTTTCCGTGTCGATGACAATGTTCGGGGTCAGAAAATGGTGTACGGTTTCCTCGACAATAGGCTGAAGCTCAGGATTATTGATGTTATTAACTACCCTTTCTCTGCTTTCATCGATACTAAATAGGTTTCGCAACGGTATTTCTCGGTATGAATCGTTTGTTGACAATAAAGCTCGCTCTTCAATAAAGCTTTCGTCATAAACTCCTACTGAAAGATTACTGTTAAAGATATTAATCAAATAGTTGTGTAGTTCAATTCTCGCTCTGCTTTTTGACAGTTTTTCTATGCTTTCCAAGCTGAGATTATAACCTCTGTCCTGTAATGAACGTCGAGCTGTTTCCGGATCCGGTTGACGTTCTATGGCCGCCAAGTGTTCGATAAAAGAGTCAATTCTGCTAATGGTATTAAACTTTATTGTATCTGAGATTTTGTAAACAGGTTCAACATTAGCCGCTATTCTTTCTTTTTCCTGCTGTATAGTATCGGGACTTTTAGGCACTTCGAAGGAAAAAGGGGCAATAATATCGGTTTCAGCGATTTGGCCTACCTCATATTGCGGCCTAACAAATCCCGGATCCGAAGTGGTAAACAGATAGAACAGGAATGTGAATGCTATGCTGAAGATTATGATGGATAATAAGTGAGAACGTTTCAGGTGGTGTCTCCGTAAGGTTACTCTAACGGGAATATTATTATAAGGTTCACCTTCTGATTTTAGGGCACCTTCTAGGTGCCCTAAAATCTTGACTTTTTTTATTAATAGTTTTTAGCTAGTCTCTGGGTATTGTAAATACTTGATCTGGATATATCAAGTCAGGATTTCTAATTTGATCTCTGTTTGCACGGTGGATAAGAACCCAGTCAGTTCCTCGACCATAAACCTCAGGATAAGAAGCTATGCGCCATAAACTTTCACCTCGATGAACTCTCCAGGTATTAGGTAGACCGCGCGGTATTTTAAGAACCTGATCGGGATAAATCAGGTTAGGATCCCTGATCTGATCACGGTTAGCTCGATAGATAATACCCCATTTGGACGAGTCATCATAAATAAAACTATATCCGGCTATTTTAGATAAATAATCTCCCCTGACTACAGTATAACTGTCCTCATAATACTTAGGGCGAGCACGCTCTAAGTTACTTTCCAGATTGACTATCTTCCGGTCTAATTCTACTATATCATCTCTAAAGTCGGGAGCCTGAGCTACGTTTGTTTCAGTAAACTCATTGTATTCGTTAATTGTCTGACGAACAGCCTTAGCATGAGACCAGAGGTCGGAGTCTGACATATTGTTCCAATCATCAATATTTCGGTGATATTGGGTGATTTTTCTTCTGGCGGCTTCGATTTCAGCTGAAGTCAAGCCGAGATTGTTGATTATTCGATTATAAACAGTTGTGTATTCTTGATCTAAGGACTCTATCTGAGAGCGCACTTCTGCTATTCTCTCCACGTTTTGTTCATGGCGGACAATTGCATCTGATTTACGTTGCTGCAGGTTAGTCATCTCGTTTTGCAGGTCATCCCAGTATATCTGACGTTCACGTCTGTTCAAACTATTATATTCTTCCTCTGTAAGATAGTTGAAGTTTGACAGCAAAAATGTCGGTAACAACACTAATGTCAATATTAATACAATTATTGATTTTTTCATTTAAGACCTCCTAAAAACCTAACTGTCTCTCGTAATCTCTAAGGCTTCGTAACTCGGCTTCACGACGAGAAAGCTGGGCCTCTAATTCTTGTAGCTCTTGATCGCTGCTGGCAGCGGACTCTTCTGCTTCTAGGGTCTCACTCCTTGCCGCCTGCAGTTCGCTTTGACTGACAGGAGGAGGAGGAGTTGAACATGCAACAAGCGTTAACATAATCGCCAGAATAGCGAGTATAGTTAATCTGAATATTACTTTCATAATTAGTACTCCTTTTTCTAGGTTGCTCTGCTTTTCATTCTCTTATAAGTTAGCTTTATTTGTCAAGATATTTGTACTCTTCTACTGAATAATCAAGATTTATCTCGACAATACACAAACCGTCCATACGTATAACGGGTAGTTAACCCCTTTTGTTGCCTGAAAAATGGTCTTTCCTAAAAAAGATAAGCAGCGCTTGCCTACAATCACTGATATCCGAACACTGCTGTGTCGAAGTTTTGCCTATAAAAAAGAAGCTTTGCTCTGATATAAATATTGTTTACTAAGGCAACACTATCCTTGACATAATACTAACACTCCGATTTTTTGTAAGTCGAAATTACGGGTATCGGTATCGTCGGACATCGGTGTTAATAATAAAGATTTAGAGAACAGGAGAAACCTTGAATATCTTAGCGTTAGACACATCATCAAGTTGGGGAAGTGTAGCGGTTAGCCGGAACGATCGTTTGGTTTGCATCAGTTACCTTAATATTAAGGCTACACATTCAGAGAGGTTGATACTACAGATTGACAAATGTCTTAAGGATAGTGACATGTGTTTGGATGAACTGGATTTGATTATTTATTCCAACGGTCCGGGTTCGTTTACCGGTTTGCGAATTGGGCTAGCAACAGTTAAGGGTATATGCACTGCTAAGCAGATTCCACTTTTTCCGGTTAATAGTCTTTATTCGATGGCCTACAATCTTTTTGGTTGCCAAGCAGATATTGTGCCGTTTATAGACGCAAAGATGAATGAGGTATATGCCGCAGTGTATGATAAAGACTTACAGGTTTTGATTCCCCCGCAGAATGATAAGCCCGGTCTTTTCTTGAAAAAAATCAACCGTCCGGCAATAATCATCGGTGATGGTGTAGTGAAATACATTCAGTTTATCAATGAGTCCTGTAATATAATAGCTAAAGGTATGCCTCATCAAAATTTAATTATTGCCTCAACTCTAATAAGCATGGCCATCAATGAGAAAATAGCACCTGAATTCGACTTTGATGCTATCTCTAACCTAGAGCCTTATTACTACAGGAAATCACAAGCAGAGATTAACAAACAACTCAAAGATAAATATCATGATGAGTAACGATAAACAGCTAAATCGTCAAGAACCTTAAAGCGAATATGATCAAGGAAGATATAAGTTTAGCCGAGATTTTTTTCGTATGCCTGAAGATAGGAGTGGTAACCTTTGGAGGCGGCTATGCTATGCTTCCGTACTTTTATTCTGAGATATTGGTTAAGCGGAGATGGTTTGATGATGAGGAGTTTGTTGATATTCTGACCGTAAGTCAGTCTATACCGGGCGCGATATCTATCAATGCTGCTTTTAATATTGGTATGTGTAAGCGAGGTATCTGGGGGGGGATAGCTGCCGTATTGGGTATGGCTATACCTGCATTCTTAGCAGTGCTGATTATATTGATATTTATCTTGCAAGTACGAGATGAAGAGATAGTGAGGAGAGTTATCAATGGTATCATCACCGGTTCTGCTGCTTTGATTCTGATGTCAGCTGTTAGATTGTCTTCTAAGGTTTTTTCCGGAGGGAAAATAGATGCTATACTGATTAGTCTATTTGCTTTTGTAGCTATTAGTATTTTTGACGCAGATATTGTATGGTTGTTGATTTTAGGGGTGATTATTGGACTGATCCGTCACTATTACCAAGTTGTCAAGAGACCAGCTAAAAACGACCAAAGGAGAGAGAAATGATTGCTTTAATAAAAATATACTTTATCTTCTTTAAACTTGGACTGTTCAGCTTTGGCGGTGGATATGTCTTACTTCCCTTGTTATATCAACAGATAAGAAGAAGCGAACTGGTACCTATCAGCGAGTTTCCGGATATTTTGGCTTTATCACAGATGACACCAGGTCCAATAGCAATTAACGCTGCAACTTACATAGGCTTCAGAAGTCAGGGTTTGGTTGGAGCTTTCGTTGCTACGGTAGGCGTAATTAGTCCATCTCTGATTCTGATGTTTGTGGTTTTTATAATTATGCGAAAATGCAAAGACAGTTTGTTATTAAAGTCAATTTTAGAAGGGGTTCGGCCTATCACTGTCGGAATGATTGCTGTGGCCGTCCTATACTTTATGGAGTTAACCATTTTCAACGGAGCCGTATTGAGTTCCGATATATTTGAGATGCGCTGGCATTTTGTTAATTATCTCTCCTTGGTGCTCTTTATTGTTGTTTTTATCTTGGCATTGAAGACAGGAGTCAATCCGATATTCTTATCTATTGGGGCCGGTTTAGTCGGCATTATTATCGGATAACGGACTATCCTTGGTGAATTTTGCTAAAGTATTAGCTAATTCTTTGAAAGAATAAGGTTTAGCAAGTACCCCTCTGAATCCGTATTCTTTGTACCTTGCCATAATCGGATCTGAGGAATAACCGCTGGAAACGATGCAGTTAGCTTCTGGGTCAATCTTGAGGAGTTCTTTGACAACATCTTTGCCACCCATACCGCCTGGTATGGTTAGGTCTAAAACTACCACATCGGGACGGTTTTTTTTATGAAGCATAGTTTTATATATACTTATTGCTTCCTCACCGTTATTAGCTACCGTAACTGTATATCCTAAAGTCTCCAACATCTCTGTAACAACTCCGGCCAGTGATTGATCATCATCCATTAACAACACGTGACCATTACCATTCTCTTTGATGGGAGAGGTTATTGTGTTTTTGGGTTTTTTGTCAGTTGCCGGTAAGTAGATGGAGAATGTCGAGCCTTTTCCTAGCTCGGAATCAACTGTCATATAGCCATTATGATTCTTTATAATACCGATACTGGTGGTCAGCCCTAGTCCCGTTCCTTTTGTTTTGGTAGTGAAGAAGGGGTCGAATATTTTCTTTAGAGTTTCACGATCTATACCTTTACCTGTATCAATAATATTGATTAAAACATATTTGCCCGGTTGTAATGATTTATATTTCTCACACATCAAATCGCAATTGAAAGCTGTAATGGTTAATATACCCCCTTCTGGCATTGCCTGAACACCGTTTATTGTCAGATTGTTTATCACCTGACCAATTTGGCCTGCATCGACTTCAATATTCCAAATATTATCATCGATTTTCAACTCGGTTGTTATGTTTGATCCTAAGGTGGCAAAATCAACGGTTTCTTCCAAAATTTCTTTCACAGAGGCTGTACTTTTGACCGGTTCACCACCCTTTGAGTAGGTCAATAGTTGCTGGGTTAGTTTTCTGGCTCTTAATGAAGCCTTTTCTGCTTCTATGAGCTTCAAATCTATATCAAAAATCTTTTTCTTATTGCAAGCTTTGCGAGCTAATGTGAGATTACCGATAATCGAGGTTAATATGTTATTAAAGTCGTGAGCAATTCCGCCGGCTAAAATACCTATTGACTCCAGCTTAGCATTGCGCTGCAATTCGACCTCCAATCTCTTCTTTTCAGTAGAGTCTCTAAAGACTAAAATGATTCCGATCAACCTCTCACTTTCGTCAATAATTGGAGCGGCACTGTCTTCAATAATGTAGTTTTCACCATTACGAGAACGGAGGACAGTATGATTACTAAGATGGCTAATCTCTCTGGTTTCGATTACCCGTCTGACAATGCTGTCAATATCTTCACCGGTTATCTCATTGAATATGCTGAAAACTTGTTCAATAGGTAGGTTTAAAGCTTCTTCCATAGAGAATCCGGTTAGATCAGAGGCGATTTTATTCATCAATACAATTTTCCCCTCATCATCAGTCGCAATAACGCCATCGCCAATTGAACCTAGCATTACTTGAAGTCTGTCTCGTTCTTCAGATAGATTAGTTTTCGCTTTATGGAGTTCCGTAATGTCAACGTAGATGCCGTAAATCGCCTCGAGTTCTCCATCTATTAATACCGGGACACCATAGGCAATTACGTTTAATAATTTTCCATATTTATCCTGCCTGATCGTTTCCACAGATGCTGTTTCCATGTTTTGTGTCGATCGGGACAATGACATAGCTTCTTCTTGGTGGTCAGGAGGGACAATAAGATCATTAATAGCTCTTTTAACGATTTCATGGTGTTTGTAGGCAAACATGGATAAAAAGGCTTGGTTGGCGTTGAGAACTCTATCCTCTCTATCTACCAAAACAATTCCAGTGGGTGCATTACAAAACAATTCTTCAAAGAGGATTGTTTTTTGTTGGATCTGTTCTTCTGCCCGTTTCCTGGAGATGGCAAAAGCGATCTGTTCAGAAACATAGTTTAATAGTTGTTTCTCAGTCTCACCGTATGTTTCCATGTTGTTGAAATCCTGGACAGCAACAACTCCAATTACCATTTGGTTTATTATTAGCGGTACTCCTAGCCATACTTCGGAAATGTTATCTATTGAATTGATTTTCCCTTGCTCGTATAGCTGCAGCATTTCTTGTTTAGTTACTAAGATTGCTTGCTTAAGGTTCATTACGTATTCAGTCATGCCCTTGCCTTGCCTTTTTGGGTTCGGACGTCCTGAAACCTCATCAACAAAATATGGAAAAGATAATGTGTTTGATTTTTCATTGTACAGTGCGATATAGAAATTTTTAGCGGGCATGAGTTTTTCAACCGCTTGATGTATTTTTTTAAATAAATGGGGCAGGTTTTTTGACTCGTGGGTTAGGTCTGATATTTCGTAGATAGTCTTCTTCAAGATCTCTTGTTTCCATTGGTATGTGAAGTCAACACCTATACCTAAAATTCGGGATTCTTTATCCGAAAATGTCTTTAAAGTAGAGTATAATATCAACTGAATTTCCAATCTGTTTTTTGTTAAGCCGGAAAGCTGAACCACCGAGTTACCCTTTTCTTGCAGTTCAGAATAAAAATGCTTTAATTTATCAATATCATTAGGATGAATTAAATCGGATAATTTCAGCGATCCAATTGCTTCTCTCTGGTTGTAACCCAGGATTTTCTTGATATTTTTATTCGCAAATAGGATCTTTCCCGAGATATCAGTCTCAAAAATAAACTCCGGTACATTTTCGAATATGTACTTGAACCGATCAGTGCTTTTTTGCAGTTCTATGGAGGTTTTCTTATGCGCTTGAAGCTCTTGATCCAAATGCATAGTGCGCTTTTTCAGCGAGGACTTGATAGAAATTGTCCATATAAGGATGACTAATGCCAACAGTCCTAGAAGAATAAGCGAGATAACTATATATTTTAAGACGGTATCATAAGTTATCCCTACTTGATCATATTTTCCTAACCATTGTTCATGAATGTCCCAGTAAAGTCCGGATTCTTTGATCTCTAAGAGACCTTCATTTAAAATGGAATTCAAGAAGCTGTTTTCATGAAGAGTTGCAAAACAATATTCATTTCTCAGCATAAACCCGTTTACAAATCTTATATTGCTTAAGTCTAATTCTTCTGCAGTATACTTTGCCGGCAGTTCGGTGAAAAGACCCACATCGACTACCCCTGTAGATAACAATAATAGCCCTTCGCTAATGTTGGGAACGGCAATTAATTGATCAGTATATCCTTTCCTTAAGGTAAACTCATGCATAATGTCGTTTTGCTGGACGACAATTGATTTACCGAACAAGTCTGCTTCAGAGGAGACAGTTGGACTATGGTCAGATAAAATTATCGCCATATCAACAAATGAGTGTGGGCGGGAGAAATGAAAGGTTTCAGCTCTCTCTATAGAGTACATCATTCCGGTTAGGGCATCAGCTTCTCTCTTATCAACCATATCAATTGCCTTACTCCAGGTCATTAACTCTATCTTAATATCCAACCCAGTTTCTTCAGCGATAGCTCTGAGGATATCAATGTTAAAACCGACCGGTTGACCGTCATTATCGGTGAACTCATAAGGTGGATAATTGTGATCACCAACAAAAGAGATGGTTCTGTCAAAATATTCGTGAGAATAGTCATAAAGATAAGAGTTGACGCTAACTAATAGAAATAAAAGAAGCGATACCCTGAGAGCTCGCATATTTTCCTCCTTGCATGTACTATCTGAGCTGTAACCATTACTTTTGATCCATATTTTTTTTATGCTCTTTTTTGTAAAGGAATATCATTTATATTCCTTTACTGTTTGATCTAAGCATAAAAAGATGGCTGATTAAGAAGCTATTCTCTTCTATAGAAAAGCAGTTACTGATAAAAGTTGACGTTAAAGTGGTAGTTTTAAAGATGGCTTAAAGATTAATAAGAATGGGTAGAAAGGAGGTTCGTTATGAACAGAGTAGTCATTGTAGCAGCCAAAAGAACTGCTATAGGCAGCTTTGGAGGCTCTTTTAAGGATGTATCGGCAGCAGAGCTAGGTTCGCAGGTACTAAAAAACATATTCCAAAATATCAAACTAGATGGTGAACAGATTGACGAAGTCATCATTGGCAATGTTATTGGCGCCGGAATGGGTCAAAATATATCTCGTCAGATAGCGATCAACTCAGGGATTCCTGTAGCAGTGCCTGCATGGACGGTTAATATGGTCTGTGGCTCAGGCATGAAAGCTGTAGCTTTAGCAGCACGTTCAATCCGGAACGGGGAGGCTTCTATAGTAGTTGCAGGTGGAGTTGAGAATATGAGTCAGGTACCTTATTACCTACCCGAGCAAAGATGGGGTGCTAAGCTGGGCGATAAAAAAGTTATTGATGGCCTGCTTATAGATGGACTTACTGATGTCTTTAATCGCTATCACATGGGTATTACAGCGGAGAATCTTGCCTATAAATATAATCTCACCCGAGATGAGATGGATAAGTTCGCTGTAGAGAGTCAAAAAAGAGCTGTAAATGCAATTGATGGGGGAAAATTCATCGACGAGATTGTACCTGTCAAAAAGTTCGACCGGAAAAAGAAAGAAATAATGATAGATACTGACGAATTTCCAAGAAAAGATGCAAGCATGGAAGTTATGTCCAAGCTCAAACCTGCCTTCAAGAAGGATGGAACGGTTACTGCCGGTAATTCCTCGGGAATTAACGATGGTGCCGCTATACTAGTCATGATGAACGAACGTAAAGCTGAGCAACTTGGCATTTGTCCGATTGCCTGCTTCTTAGATTCAGTTACTGTCGGTGTTGATCCATCGGTTATGGGCATCGCTCCGGTTAATGCTGTTACTAAGCTATTGAAGAAACAGAATCTGACCTTAGATAGTATAGACCTGATAGAATTTAATGAAGCCTTTGCTGCTCAATCTTTAGCTGTTTTAAAAGGATTGAAAGCAGAAAATATCGGTGAAGTTAACTCTAAGAAGATAAATGTTAACGGTGGAGCTATTGCTTTAGGTCATCCTATTGGAGCCAGCGGGGCGAGAATCATAGTTACCCTCATACATCAAATGCTTAAGAAGAATGCAAAAAAAGGGTTGGCCTCACTTTGTATCGGCGGCGGCATGGGCATCGCCTCAATAATAGAAGCAAATAAATCCTAGTCAGAAATGGAGGAACAATGACTGAAAGATTACGTTTAGATAACACAAATAAGCTATATAATGAAGCTCTTGAATTGATACCGGGAGCTATATTAGGTATCCGCCGTCCTTATAATTTTGTCCAAGGAGAGTACCCAATTTTCTTTGATAAGGCCAAAGGTGGTCGGGTCATCGATGTTGATGGTAACGAATATATAGACATGCTCTGTGCGTATGGGCCGATTATTATTGGGCATAGGGAAGAGGAGATTGACGAAGCGGTTATCAAGCAGATTCGTGATAAAGGGTTCTGTTTCTCTTTAACTCAGCCCTGCCAAAATATACTAGCTGAGAAATTACGTCAACTGATTCCCTGTTGTGAAAAGTCTGTCTTTGTCAAAACCGGTTCCGATGCCACAACGGCAGCTGTCAGGATTGCCAGGGCATATACGGAAAGGACAAAGATTATTCGCTGTGGTTATCATGGCTGGCACGACTGGTGTGTAGAGGTCAAAGGTGGCGTGCCGGAAAAGATATATGAAGATGTTCTCGAGATAGAATATAACAATCTGCAGCAGTTGGAAGAGTTAGTCCAAAAAATAGGTAAAGATACTGCCGCAATAGTTATCACTCCCTTGGGGCATCCCTTAGCTAACAAAGTTGAAGCCCCAAATGAAGGCTATCTCCAAGGAGTAAAAAAAATAGCAGAAGATAACGGCATAGTCTTGATCTTTGACGAGATCAGAACCGGCTTTAGAGTCAGTTTAGGTGGAGCTCAGGAACTGTTCGGTGTTACTCCACATTTGGCAACATTCGGTAAAGCTATGGCCAACGGCTATTCCATCAGTGCCGTTGTAGGCAAGCAGGAGATTATGGATGTATTAGTCGAGAAGGTTTTCCTCAGTTCAACCTTCTTCCCCAACAGTATTGCCCAGATAGCAGCTCTAAAGACAATCGAGATTTTAGAAAGAGATAATGTCTTACAGGTTGTCAGTGAAAAAGGGAGAAGGTTTGGGCAAAAGATCGAGCAGATACTCCAAAAAACCAAAATACCTGCCGAATTCAGTGGAATGCCTTGGATGCCGTTCATTACCTTTAAGTCTGATCCGGAAAAAAAATATCGTACCTATCGAACTGAATTTTACAAGTACCTGATCAGGAACAAAGTTTTCTTGCAGCCTTATCATCATGGATATATTGCCTATAGACATACCGTTGAAGACCTCAATTATACAGTAGCAACCATACAAAAAGCTTTCCAATATCTAGAATCTATGAAAATCTAAGGAGATAAGATGGAGCCTTTAATAATAACAACTGCCATAACCGGAGCCGAAACAACAAAAGAACATCAACCAAACCTACCCATAACACCCGAACAACAAGCTCACGACGCCAAAGAATGCTTTGATGCGGGATCAACTGTTCTGCACTTGCATGTCCGTGAAGACGATGGAACGCCTTCTCAAAGATTAGAAAGATTCGCTGCAGTTATTAATAAAGTTAGAGAAACCGTTCCCGAAATGATTATTCAGATTAGTACCGGAGGAGCAGTAGGTGTGCCCTTTGATGAAAGAATTGCACCTTTAAAATTACTGCCCGATATGGCTACACTTAATGCCGGGACTCTAAACTTCGGCGACGAAGTGTTTATGAACTCTCCTGCAGATATAGAACGCTTAGCTGCTTACTGTAAAGAGGTCGAAGTAGCTCCTGAGGTTGAAGTTTATGAATCGGGAATGATCGATTATGTAGCTAAATTAAAAAAGAAGAAGATTGTCAAACACGATCCGCTCCATATCCAGTTTGTGTTAGGTGTCCCCGGAGGAATGAGCGGTAAGCCTAAGAACCTGCTCTACATGGCAGAACACCTCAGAGAAGAAATACCCTCAGCTACCTGGGGTGTCGCCGGTATAGGAAGATGGCAGTTGTCTTGTGGTGTCATGGCCTTAGTTATGGGTGGTCATATAAGGACGGGTTTCGAGGATAATATATACTATCACAAGAATTTTTTAGCCGAATCCAACAGTCAGTTAGTGGCCAGAATAGCTCGTATAGCTAAAGAATACGGACGACCAATCGCTAGCCCGCAACAAGCAAGAAAGATACTAGGACTAAGTTCAAGTCATAAGAAAAGAACTTAACCTGACCACTAAACCTTAAAGATCAGCTCACAAGGATATTCTGTTTAGTGGTCAAGCTAAACTGCGTTTCGGTCAGTATTATGAGTGGAACCATATTCGTGTTGATTTGGAAAGTACCATATCCTGACCCTAGAGAGTAATTTTTTGGGAAGCATTTATTGTTAAACCCAAATAATGCAGTAGATTTCCGGAATGCTGAATTGGCTGCGTTCCTCGCCGAGCTCCCTTTGGTCGGTTCATTCGGCTGGTCCGCTGGATTTTTAACCTGTGAAATCTTTTCTTCTATTTCACTGTTCTATTTCACCGGGTTATCCGGCAATTAGTAACTTTTCATTACCGTAAAGATGAGTTGAAATAATATGCCAACTGGAAAGCAAGGCTTAGCCGAGGAGCGCAGGCAACTCGACGTGCCGGCCGCATAAATGCTTACACTTATAGAAAACAATGGCACGGTGTAGTCACTGTAACTGCATTATCTGGGTTAAACAACCTTTGAATCATGATTACAGGTTGTTATCAGTCGAAATGTAGGCTGATTTGCTCATCATAGCCTCGAATCCTTCGTTCTGCAGTATCTGCATATTTCGGGTTGATTTCATAACCTATATATGTCCGGTTTGCTTTTATAGATGCTATTGCTGTAGTGCCACTGCCCACAAAGGGGTCCAAAATTATATCCTGCTTGAAGGAATAAAGCTGAATTAACCGATAGGGTAATTCAATCGGAAAAGGTGGCGGATGACCTACTTTTTTAGCAGACTCAGGATTAAATGACCAAACACTTTTTGTCCACCCATAAAATCTTCTTTTTTAATGGTGCTTTCCTTGTTTTTTTCCTTGCGCGAAAAATCGCCTTTGCTGAACACTAAAATATACTCATGAGTATCCCTCAGAACCGGATTTGAAGCCGACAACCAACTCCCCCATGCCATAGAGGTTCCGGCACCAGCGCATTTGTTCCAGATGATTTCACCTCTCATTAGAAAACCTAATTCCATCATATTGTGTGATATATAGTCAGTTAAGGGTATATAAGGCTTCCTTCCCAGATTGGCAACACTAATACAAACCCGGCCGCCTTTCACCAGCACTCTATAAGTCTCGGAAAAGACATTTTTCAGCAAGTTGAGGTATTCTGTTAAAGAAAGGTCATTGTCATAATCTTTAGTCACATTATATGGGGGAGAAGTAATCATCAGATGAACCGATCTGTCAGGTATAGCAGACATCTTTTTCAGCGTTGGCCGTTATGATTTTGTTTTTCAGCTGGCCGGGGAATGGGTTGTCAGGTTTGTTTACATCGCAGATCGGCTTTACAAAATTCAGATCTTTATACAGCTTTGTATTGTAGAACTTTTCTAAATCGTGGTTTATGCGGCTTAAAGTTCCGAATGAACGTGTCTGGCTTCCTTTTTTGCGGGTCTTGTTTATGGTTGTTTCCATAAGTCTATCCGTTTGCTGTAAGGGTTAAAGTCGACTGTCTCCTTTCCCCAGTTCATACTTATATGCCGGGTACTCTTATCAGCTAACATGGCTTTGACTGCTTCTGAACTGATCTCAACACCTCTGGGGGTTAGTTCCTTTTTTAGGCAGTTTATTGCGAATCTTTTGAGTGAGGTTTTGATCGTCAAAGAGATCATGAATTCTCGAGGCCATATTTTTCCTTTTGTTAATTAGTTTTGGATATAGTTTTCAGCATGCTTGAGATTGGTCAAGCTGGATTTATGCTACTGCACGCTTACTTGTTAGTCAGAAGTTCAGGTCGATTATTAGATGGACATGCTATTCATTTTCGTTATTTTTATTGAGGATTTAATCAGAGTTTCATCCGATGGTCCTCATGGGCTATTTCTGAGTCATATACCCGATTAAAAAGGTTACTTTTTCGGTCATTATTTTCAAAAAAAGTGAGTGAATAGAAATAATTGGCTTGACATGAATCCTGCTGTAATATAGTTGATGACAAGAGAAATCACAAACGTTGCCTGTAGCGTTTATACTGGTAAAATATACTTTGATGCTGTTAAACTTGATAAAAGGGTTTCAGTTGCCGGTAACAACACATGACATTAACAGGCTAAACAGGTTTATATATAATAAGGGATTATCTCCGGTCAAGTCTGTTCAACTTCCATAATCTGTTTTCTATGGGAAGCTATTAATATGCAATTGATCATGGATAATACGTCAATAAGCCTATCAAACACTAAGGAGTTAGACAAACAATGGGTTCAAGAAATCAGTTAGAGAAGATTTACTCTCTGGAGTTAAATCAATTAGTTAAGTTGGCTAAGGATTACGATATCTCGGGATACACATCCTTAGAAAAAGATGAATTGATACTGAGAATACTCAAAGCAGCATCTGAGCAAGACGGATTAGCATTTGCTACCGGCTGCTTAGATATTACCGCTGAAGGTTACGGTTTTTTACGTTTCCAAAAGAATAACTATATTCCCGATAAGGACGATATATACGTATCTGTTTCGCAGGTGAAGAAGTTCAATCTAAAAAATGGCCACATGGTATCGGGGCCTGTCAGATCGCCAAAGGAAGGTGAGAAATTTTTTGCCCTGCTTAGAGTTGATTCAGTCAACAGGAATTCACCTGATGTATTGAGAAGCATAATCGAGTTTGACGACCTAACTCCATATTACCCGGAAAAGCGCTTAAACTTAGAGACCAAGAAGGAGAAAGTGTCAACTCGTCTGATCAATCTATTTACCCCAATAGGTAAAGGTCAGCGTGGTTTGATTGTAGCAGCACCGAGAACCGGCAAGACCGTTTTGCTTCAAGATGTTGCTAATGCCATTCTTACTAATCATCAAGAGGTCTATGTGATGGTTCTTTTGGTTGATGAAAGACCGGAAGAGGTTACCGAGATGAAGCGGATTTTGATACCAACAAATTCTGAAGTAATTAGCTCTACTTTTGATGAGACCCCACAGAATCATATTCAGGTAGCTGAGATGTGCATCAACAAAGCTAAAAGAATGGTTGAGATGGGGCAGGATATTGTAATTATGCTTGATAGTATAACACGTTTAGCAAGAGCATATAATAATGTGTCTCCTTCAAGTGGTAAAGTTCTTTCCGGTGGTATTGATTCTAATGCTCTTCATCGGCCTAAAAAGTTTTTCGGAAGTGCCAGGAACACTTTAGAAAGCGGCAGTTTATCGATAGTTGCTACTGCCTTAGTTGATACCGTCAGTCGTATGGATCAGGTCATTTTTGAAGAATTTAAAGGGACTGGAAACATGGAATTAGTATTAGACAGAAGCGTCAGTGATATGAGACTCTATCCGGCAGTTGACTTAGTTAAGTCTGGAACGAGAAGAGAAGAACTGCTCTTAACTAAAACCGAGTTGAACCGTATGTATGTAATGCGGAAATTTCTCAAAACGGTAAGTCCTGTACAAGGTATTGAAACACTGAGAAATAAGATATTGAGTACAAAAAACAATGAAGAACTTTTGAACTCTATGAGCCAATAAGCGATTATAGGACAGAGCATCCAAGCCATTATTGCTTGAAGTTAGATTAAAAAGATCCTATCTTTCGATAAGGAAAGTTTCTATGGAAATACTTGCCCCAGCCGGCTCTTTAGAAAAACTCAAGTATGCTGTTGTTTACGGAGCCGACGCTGTTTATGCTGCGGGAAAAGATTTTGGACTGCGTGCCAAGGCAGCTAATCTCTCTAATCAAGAACTGATCGAGGCTGTCGAGTTTTGCCATTCACATCAGAGAAAGCTGTATGTGCCGGTTAATATCTTTGCTCATAATCGAGATATCGACAAACTAACCGAGCACCTTAAGTTCTTGCAGGAAATCCAAGTAGATGCAGTTATTGTATCTGATCCCGGTGTTTTTTCGCTCGTTAGGGAGAACGCTCCCAATTTATCAATACACCTTAGCACGCAAGCAAATACCACCTCTTATAAATCTGCTGAGTTTTGGTATAATCAAGGCGTAGAAAGGATAATCTTAGCGCGGGAATTGTCATTTAATGAGATTATCGAGATTAAGAAAAAAGTGCCCGGTTTAGAATTGGAGATATTCATACATGGGGCGATGTGCATTTCCTATTCGGGACGTTGCCTTATCAGCGCTTTTTTAAATAATAGAAGTGCCAATCAGGGACTGTGTACTCACCCTTGCCGCTGGCAATTCAGTCTATGTGAAGAAAGCCGTCCGGGTCAGTATTTTCCGATTGAAGAAGACAAACGGGGGACTTATATACTCAATTCAAAAGATTTGTGTCTTTTTGAAGAGCTTAATAAGATTACTGTTGCCGGAATCGATGGAATTAAAATAGAAGGCCGAATGAAAAGCCTCTATTATGTGGCTAATACCGTCAGAATTTACCGAGCAGCAATTGATGCAACTAATCAAGCCGCTGCTGATCAACAGGTAGCTTCCCATATTGATTGGAGTTTACTTAGAGAGGAACTCAATAAAGTCAGCCATCGTCAGTGGACAAAGGGATTTTTTTACGGACGCGACAATGATAGCCAATCATATAATAATTCCACCTATCAAAGAGACTATCAGTTTTTAGGCGAGATTGTAAAGGTTTTTGATCTTTCTCAAAGCCCACTCAAAGGCATAAGAACGTCAATCGACAAAGATGCTGACGATAAGGTGGTAGTTGAAGTAAACGTTAGAGCGAAGTTCGAACCCGGTGACGAAATAGAGTTCATTTTTCCAGATTATCGACACGATAAACAGATAACAGTAACACAGATTTATGACCTTGAGAATAATGTTATTGGCCAATCAAATCCCAATCAATCAGTCAGATTGATAGTGTCAGGTCATTTCCCCTTAGCGGGAATAGCTAGAAAGCGGATAGCCTCACCATCAAGAAACCATGCTGACGATCATATATAAAGTTTCTGTTAAATTCTTTCAATAATGGTCATCTATGAAGCCTTTGGACAACAGCATATCACCAAGGAAGACTAAAATCCGTTAAAGTGTCGGTTTTTATCGATAATATGTACCAATTAATTAGAAAACATTAGTCAGTTTCAGATATGATTATGCTATTACCATCAAAGAGAGTGTTAGCTTTAGCGCTTGGTATGATATTTCTGGCGATTAATTTAGGTGCTAGGTCAACATACAGAGTGACTATCGATGAGTTAGAATCTGCTTTTCATCAAGACAATATTGAAAAATTAGAGCATCTGTTAGACGGGTTCAATCCGGTTGGAGAAACAGAAAAGAGCGCTTATCTTTATTATAGAGCGCAAATAGGGATTACTAAAGATGTCATAGAAAGAAACTTTCTTAAGATTATTAAAAAACACCCCGATACACATTATGCCCAAGAATGTCTCCTAAAGATGGCAAGAATAGCTATTTTAGAAAGAAATTATCAACAGGCCAAAGATTATCTATTAAAGGTAAGTCCCGACATTATTGATAGAGAGCTGATGTTAGCATCTGTTTACTTGCAATTGGGTCAATTCAATCAGGCCACCTCTTCCGCATACAGTTTTATAAATACCAGTGATGATCAAAAGTCGGTTGAGACTGCTTATATGTATATCGTGGAAGCCCATATCCGTAGTAGAGAATACGACAAAGCAATGGAGTTATTACAAGAAATGCGGCAGAAAAATTATACTAAATATACAGGCGCCCTGATAACTTTTAAGCAAGGGTACTGTCTTGAAATGAAAGACGAAATAGTAGCAGCTGTATCTAAATATCAGAATGTCCTAACTCACTATCCCTACACTGACCAGAGTTATCAAGCTGAAAAAAGACTTTTCGACCTGACGATTGCTGATAGGATTGACACTTCAGAGCTTACCACTCCATTGCCATCTTTACCCCTAAGCACCAGTCAGAGAAGTCAGGAAAATAGTCAAATACAAAAGGAACACTTTTATGCTCAAGTAAATGCCTTTTCGGTAATGGATAATGCCAGAAACCATTCAATACATCTGGAAAGATCAGGATTTAATAACATTGTTATTCCTCGAATAGTAGATGGCCGGGAGTTTTATGCGGTTGCCGTAGGTCCTTTCGAATCACGTTCAGAAGTTGTTTTGACCCAGAGGAAACTGAAAGAGCAGCTCGATCTCAATTCATTCATCATCAAGCATGAAGAATAATACATATCTATAACATATGGGATAACCATTTCTTTACGAGCGGTTACTAAAGTGAAATACTAATGACAATAAATTTAAATCAAAAGCAAACGAATAAGGAACTGTAATGAGTAAGAATCTAACACCAATGCTCAAACAATTTCTGGCTATAAAAGATAAACATCCTGATAAGATAATTCTTTTCAGGATGGGTGATTTCTATGAGACTTTTTTTGAAGATGCAGTTGCCACTTCTAAAATATTAGGGATTACTCTAACGACTCGTAATAAAAATGATAAAGACCCTGTTCCTTTGTCAGGGTTTCCCTACCACAGCTTGAATAATTATCTTGATAAATTAGTTAAAAGCGGAGAAAAGGTTGTTATATGCGAACAAATGGAAGATCCCAAAAAAGCTGTAGGCCTGGTCAAAAGAGAAATTGTTGAGATCATTACTCCGGGTGCCATCATTGATGATACCCTTATCGAGATGAGTGACCACAACTATCTGTCAGCAGTTTATTTGTCGGACAAGAATCCTAATGCCGGTATGGCTTTTCTGGATATTTCCACCGGTGATTTCACCTTTACAGAACTAAACAAAAACAACTTGAAGAATGAGATTGTCAGACAGCGGCCACGAGAAATAATCGTCAAAGACCAGCAATCTCTAGAAACTATTAAAAATCTAAAAATAGAACCCTCGCCGGCTCTTACAGTTTATGAAAGCTTTTATTTTGAAGCGGCGGAAGCAAAAGAACTGCTAAAAAAACAGTTTGCTACCCTTACATTAGACGGATACGGAGCAAGATCAAAGAATACCGGACTGATAGCCGCAGGAGCCGCATTAGCTTATGTTAAAGAGTTGAAAAACGATGCGCTGCAACATGTTAATAGTATCAGATACTATATCATTGAAGATTATCTGCAAATAGACGAGATAACCGGTCATAACTTAGAATTATTGAAATCTATGCGGCATGGCTCGAGATTCGGTAGTCTGGTATCTATTATAGATCAAACCTGTACAGCTATGGGGTCAAGACTGTTAGTTGACTGGATGATGAAACCATTGTTGAACGTTGAGCAGATAGAAAAAAGACTGAACGCCGTGCAAGAGTTTAAAGCTAAAATGTACCTGACCGATGAGCTGCGCGAGATTCTCAAAAATATTGGTGATTTAAGTAGATTGATAGGAAAGATTGGGACAGAAAGAATTAACCCCAGAGAAATGATAGCTTTACGCAATTATCTAGCTCAAGCGTTAACTGTCAAACATACGCTAAAAGACTTTGAAAATGAATATATTGGACATGTCCTTGAAAGTATAGAAGATTATTCGGAGATAACCGATCTGGTAGATAAAGCTATTACCGAAACACCACCACTAACGATAACAGGTGGTGGGATAATCAAAGATAACTACAGTAAAGAATTGGACGAGCTGAGAAACATAAGCAGAGAGGGGAAAGGTTGGATAGCTCGCCTAGAAGAAGCAGAACGAAAAAAAACAGGTATATCCTCTTTGAAAATAGGTTACAATAAGGTTTTCGGTTACTATATAGAAGTAACCAACACCCATAAAGATAAAGTGCCCGAATATTATATCTGTAAGCAGACACTCGTAAATAGTGAGAGATATATCTCTCCACAACTGAAAGAATATGAATCAAAGGTGCTGGGAGCCGAGGAAAGAATCAAAAGTTTAGAATATGAGTTATATACATCAATCAGAAGCAGCTTACTGAATTATTTGAAAAAAATCCAAAATTACGTTACTAATATAGCTCTGTTGGATACTCTTTCTGCGTTAGCTTTTTTAGCTCACTATAATAATTATTGCCGCCCTAAGTTCAGCTGTGATGGTGAAATGGAGATTAAAGAGTGCCGCCATCCTGTTATTGAAAAGCTGCTTCAAGAAGAAAAATATATACCGAACGATGTTTATCTAAATAACCTCGACAATAAGATTATCATTATAACCGGCCCAAATATGGCAGGTAAATCAACCTATTTGAGACAGATAGGGTTGTTGGTTATCATGGCCCAAATGGGTGGTTTTGTTCCTGCTGGTAAAGCATATTTGCCTTTATTCGATAAGATCTTCACCAGAGTAGGTGCTTCGGATAACTTAGCAATGGGGCAGAGTACTTTTTTAGTTGAGATGATTGAAACAGCTAATATCCTCAACACAGCGACGAACAATTCATTGATACTCTTAGATGAAATCGGGAGAGGTACCAGTACATTTGACGGGCTTAGCTTAGCTTGGGCGATAGTCGAATATATAGCGGACAGTAAAAAAGTAAATGCCAAAACCTTATTTGCTACTCATTATCATGAGCTCACTGATTTAGAACAAATTCTGCCAGGAGTCATCAATTATAATATTGCCGTAAAGGAATGGAAAGAGCAAATGATATTTCTCAGAAAGATAGAAAGGGGTGGAGCTGATAAGAGTTATGGTATCCAAGTCGCTAAACTAGCCGGGATCCCTAATAAAGTTATCAAAAGGGCTAAACAGATTCTTATTAACCTAGAAAAACAGGAACTTAGCCCTCAAGGGTTAACAGCAACAGCTAAAAGACAACTACAACGAGATTCTCAGCAGTTAGATATCTTTGATAGCCTATTCCAACAGGAACAAAATTACTCACAGGTTATTGATAAGCTCAATGAGGCTGATCTCGAGAATATTACACCACTGCAAGCTTTTGCACTACTTCAAGAATTAAAGCAAGAAATCAAAGATTCTGAGGACAACTAACTACGTGAATTCGTTTTCTTTTACCGATATTTCCCCAGATAAAAAAGTCATTGCGGTAGATTTGCACGGTACACTTTTAGATCAGGAATGGTCTGTTTCCGATCCGATAGTTCCTCAATTAACCGGCCTGATGAAGTCTCTAAAAACAGCTTATGATTTCTACATCTGTACCGGTAATAATCGCTTGTTTGTTGAGCAACATGTTCCTGCTGAGATTAGAAAAATATTTACCGGGTATATCTTAGAGACAGGAGCTGTTTTTTCTAATAAAGATACTGAAGAGATCATTATTGATCGAACAGCTGTGGAAACAATTAAAGACTTAGAAAATAAATTGCATAAGTCACGACTTCCGGAAGTTCTTTTTTTTGGGCATAGATTAGCGTCTATCAGCCTTTTTACGAAATACAAAAAAGAGGGAAAGGACCCTCGTCGCCTCTGCTCAAAGATTAGTCAAATGCTGCCCCAGCTCGGTTGTTATGATAAACTACTTGTCACCCATTCCGATGTAGCAGTAGATATTGTATATAAAAAAGTTTCAAAATACAGCGGTTTGAGACGTGTTGCAGGTTCTAGGCCAATCATTGCTATAGCAGACTCACTGAATGATTTCGAGTTGTTAAAAAATGCCGATCATTCGTTTGTTCCGGCTAACAGCTTCGATTTCGAAAACTATACCGGTTCAAATAAAGTATTCTGCTTGAAAGATGTCACTGATTTCGGGAAATATCGTGACGATGAAAAGCACTACAAAACCTTATATAGGACAAAAACAGCTCATACCAATGGTTTATTAGAAGTATTGAAAAAAATATACGATCAAGAAAGATAAACAGGAGACTAAATGCTTACCATATCCTCTATCCGGAGCCTCTATAGAAATATTATAGTAGGAGCTGTTGTAATGTTGCTGTTTAGCATCATTTCCGCGCTAAACGCAGAAGAATTCATAAAATCCGCTACCTTAGAATATCGATATCTGGAAGAAGGTTCCGGAAGAAATGCCGTTTTAGGAAATGAAATCAAGATAACATACTACGACTGTGACGATCAGGGTAATCTCCTATCGGAGAAGGCTCAGGCATCATATATTTTAGGGTTAGATGAAGGTTACAACAAATGGAATCAACTATTATTGAATATGAAGCCGGGCGATGCAATTTTAATCAGGCCCAATGATAATGACGAGTACCTTTATCTCAAACTGGAAAAAATTATGGGAGTTACTCAAGAAGAAGCCTACGATATAATCGGTAAAACAAGGATCAGAACAGATTCCGGCTTGCAGTACATTATCATCAGTGAGGGAGACGGATCTAAAGCTGCTCCAGGCTATACAGTTCAGTTTCACTATACCATGTATCTGGAAGATATGACCATGATAACCTCCTCCTATGCTTACGATGAACCGGTAGAGGTTGTCTTGGGGCTGGAACCGATTATTTTAGGCTGGTTCGAAGGGCTAACCAAGATGCGGCAAGGTGATAAGGGTAGGTTGATAATACCCCCGGAACTGAGCTACAGCGATGAGCATTGGCCGGAGGGAGTGCCACATGGAGAGACCTTGGTTTTTGATATCGACATGTTGAGAGTGTATTAATTCCGGCACAATAATATTGAGTAGGTGTGGTTGTTTGCCTTTTATAAAAGCACTATCACATACTGAGGATCAAGTCTTTTTTGTGAGTCTGGCATAAGTTGCAGTTATGATAGCGGCAGTATTCGAAATAGAGTTTCAATAATCCTTGTTGGAACACTGCTTTTTTTTTGACAACTTTTTGTTGAGCTTCATTTAGGTATTTCCTTTTCATAAAAGTCTCAATGTGATTAGAACCTAAACCCACATGGCTTTTATAACAATTCCAGACCTTTGTTATTAAGTATTGGTTGTTTATCTTGTCGGCATAAAGCAGCAATACAGGCATGACGATATTGACGTTAAACGTTTCCAATCTCGTGCTTCCGATATTAAACATCCTATCCGGTTGAGCATCATTAAAGGCTTTAAGTAACTGCTTTTTAATATTCTTGTTATCAGGCTCAGATGTGTATAGTTCCACAAAGAAAGAGAGCAAGTCGCTCTCAAGGATGTTATAGACGAAATTGATAATCTGGATAATTCTTATTACGGGGTGATTAGTAGGCCTAACCCGGAATAAATTCCACCTAACATTGATCTTTTTAGGCTTCTTATGATGCAGTTGTTCTTTCCAAGCATTGACCAAACTATCGGGAATTTTATGGGGAATGTTCTCTTCTAAGCTACTGCTGTATATTAAAGTTGCCTGTATATCTTCAACTTTCATACCGTCTTCTTTCCACTTCAAAAGATCTACATAGGGATAGGTTAAGGCGAGTTGCAGCATACTATAGCTGTTCTTACTATAGCCACCCGCTTCCATAAGACCTTGATAAAGAAGTTGATTGAAATCAGAAAAGAATAGTTCTGCAGAAAAACGCTTTACCTTCTTCTCAATTCTGGTAGTTCCCAGCCGGAGTAGAAGCATTTTGGCTATGTCAATATCTAAGCCTGCAAAAAAATTACACAACTCGGGATGATAGTTTTCCGCCTTTTCAAACTTCTTTATCAGTTTTGCTAAATCTTGATCAAGGCAATTCTTGATTTCTAAAACTTCAACTCTCTGACCATCTTCTGTTATGCTGTAAGGTATAGATCCGTTGTGCTCATAAACGACATGTAGGACAGTGTCATTAAAGTTTGCATCTTCATGATGTTTGTGAGCAATCCAGTCATAAGTTTTGATGTGGATTTCTACGCTTCCCCGTATGACTTCTCCATCTATATTTATAATACCATTTCTAAAATCGGCGCCAAAATCTGTATTCCATTGTCCTTGATACATGACTTGTACCTGCTTTCCGGACAGAGTGCATGGTTTTTTAATAATATGTTGTGCGTCCCAGATATGATAAAGAAGTTTTTCTGAAAAATCCATTGTCCATTCCTTTTTAGCAGAGATCTTATATGCAGCTTATTAGGCCTACTTTGTCATATTCAGTCTCTGTTACGTTCTTAGCTCCATTCTAATATAATCAAAAAGATGTCAAGTATTCCCTTATTTTAAAGGTGAAACTAAATTGTTTCAATGTAGGTTTTGTGCTTATCCCGGCGGTCGATTCGGTTGTATCGGATGATGCGAATCAAAAATAATAAGCACGAGGTAATTCTCGCAAGTTATAGTTTGAAGCCATGACTTCCCCATAAGCTCCGGTGCTTCTGATAGCTATTAGATCACCTCTGAAAACTTCTGGAAGTCGTATTCTTTTCCCAAAACAGTCAGACGATTCACAAATGGGACCTACAACGTCATAATAATGATGTGTTGAACCAAGCCTGGGAGTAAGGTGCTCTATCTTGTGATATGCTTGATACAGAGCGGGTCTGATCAGTTCGGTCATACCGGCATCCAAGATCACAAAAGATCTGTTTATTCCCTGTTTTACATACAATACTCTGCTGATCAAACTTGCGCTATTAGCTACTACTGATCTACCCAGTTCAAAATGAATTTTCTGTCCCGGATATTTGTCTAAGAAGCAATCGAAAACCCCAAAAAATTTGCTGAAATCGACCATCGGTTCTTCATCAGGCTTTTCATAATCAATACCTAAACCCCCACCTAAATTGAGATGTTTGAGCATGACGTGACGTTCCAGCAGGTCTTTCTGCACCTCGTTAACTTTGATACATAAGTCTTGATAAGGTTGGAGGTCGGTTATCTGTGAGCCGATATGAAAATGAAGACCAATTAATTTGATATTTTTTGCACCACTGATTACCTCTAAAACTCGATCGATAGCCGAAAAACTGATACCGAACTTATTTTCTTCAATTCCTGTAGTGATATAGAAATGAGTATTGGCGTTAACATCGGGATTGATACGGATTGAGATAGGGGCTATAACTCCTTTTCCGGCTGCTATTTCGTTGATTACCTGAATCTCTTCTATTGACTCACAATTAAAACCGAATATTTTTTGATCTAAGCTATATTCTATCTCCCAATCACTTTTGCCTACACCTGCATAAACAATTTTAGCAGGTGAGAAACCGGCTTGAATTGATTTTCTTACCTCATTACCGCTGACACAATCAGACCCAAAACCATAAGATTGAATCTTATCCAATACCCGATTATTGGCATTGGCTTTCACGGCATAATGAACCATATATCCGAATTTGTCAGCTTCAGTTTGCAAGTGTTGCAATGTATGTTCGAGCAACCTTATATCGTATAGATAGTAGGGAGTTTTGTGAGCGTGCAGCTTAGCTCTGGCAAAAATACTGGACATAAGCTTATTCTCCGCAAGAATCGAGGAATATTTTTTCGTTTAATACCTGCAATGTCCTGACTTTATCTCTTTCTGAGACTAAGATTGAGATATTGTGTTTGCTCCCTCCGTAGGAGATCATCCTCAAGGGGATTTCGGAAAGAGCAGCGAATATTAAGGACGCATAACCTTTATTATCTGCTAAAAAATCGCCTACCATGCAGATAATTGCCTGATTATAATCGACTTCTACTTCTCCGAAATGCGTAAGATCTGAAACAATAGCTGCAATATTGTCTTGGTTGTCAATGGTTAGAGAGACGGCTACTTCGGAGGTTGTAATCATATCTATAGGTGTTTTATAAAGTTCGAATATCTCAAAAACGTTCCTTAGAAAACCATAAGCGAGCAGCATCCTGCCCGATTTTATTTTGATGGCTGAGATCCCACTTTTAGCAACTACCGCCTTGACTTTTCCTTTCGAACTGTTTTCGCTGACTAAGGTACCCCGACTCTCGGGTTTCATAGTATTCTTTAATCTCAATGGTATAGACTTATTTTGAGCTGGTAGAACACTGGACGGATGCAAGATTTTTGCTCCGAAGTATGCCAATTCAGCCGCCTCTTCATAAGATAGATAACTTATAGGGTAGGTGTTATCTACGTATCTGGGGTCATTATTATGCATACCGTCGACATCAGTCCATATTCTTATCTCTTTAACGTCCAAAGCTGCACCGATAAGTGTTGCTGTATAGTCACTGCCTCCTCTTTTAAGGTTGTCAATTTCACCGTATGTATTCCGGCAAATGTATCCTTGAGTAACAAAAATATCGGAGCATCTATTCTTTTCCATCAGTAAACAAAGGTTTTGCTGCAGATAATCTAGCTGAGGTTCGGCATGGGTATCTATTCTCATGAAATCAAAAGCCGATAGCAAAACAGCTTCCATGTTTAGTTCTTGTAAATACTTGCAGAAAATGGAAGTAGATAACAGCTCTCCCTGAGCTAACAGTGCTCTTTCTTCGTATGGCGTAAATACATCCTTAGTAAAGCCGGAAATATAAGAAAAGAACGAGAGGACAATGCCCTTAGCCTCATCAATGAATTTTTCATCTGTATAAAGAGACTCTACATAACAGAAATATTCTGTTTGTAATTGAGAGACCTCGGCTATTGCCTGATCTTTGCGGCCAGTGTAAAGAAGACTGGCCAGATTGAGAAAACTATCGGTAGTTCCTGCTATAGCTGACAAAACAATAATTTGCGGTTTATTTTCTTTAATTATATTAGCTACTCTTTTCATTCTTTCAGGGCTGCCGATAGAGGTGCCACCAAACTTGTTTACTACCATCTTTCATCCTTTTTGTACTGAATAATGTGATCTTTGCCGGAACTATAAGTAATTTGATTGCCGAGATTGCACAATATGCTGGGAGAATAATATAATTCTCATCTAGGAAGATAATCCCCACAGAGCAGCAGAGTCCCGATCTAAATAAACGAGAAGACAGAAAAATTAGAGCAGGGGTATATGTCAACAAAATCGTCGAGAGATCAATGCAAATTCCATATTGAAAATTCCTACACCGGACAAGCCGGAACCAAATTTTTGTCCACCAATGAACACAAATTATAGCACAAATGAACATGAATAAAAAAAAGTTTTAGAAGGTTTAGAGAGTTTAGTGCTTCGCTGTTTAGATTAGATCAGGCAAGGCCTACCCTGCTTGCCCTGTGGAATCTTTTTTTTTATTCCATCGGGGTGTCCTGTCCGTACATATCGCGGTTTAGAATTGTGTAAAGTGAACCGGATCGCTGACTTTTTAACCCGTGAAACCTTTTTTCTGTTTAACCGGGTCAGTCAGCAACTTTCTGCCAAAAAAAACATGAACCGAGTTTACGAGCTCGCCGGACGAAGTACGGCAACTGATCTTTTTTTACGAGCTCGCCGCAGTCAATATTATTGATAAGGTACTAACCTCTCCCTGATTAAATTCGTGTATAGGGGCGTATTTTTTTGTGCTGTTTCATTATGAAATTATTCGTCTGATTGGCTGCGCTTCGCTCGCTGAACGGCACTTCGTTACGGTTCGCAATTTGCGCTCATTTGCTTATGGACACTGGATTCCGGCTTATCCGGGGCAGGTAACCGTGTAACTCATTGACTATCAATAGGATAAGGGCGAAGGTTACTGAATCGCCCTAATTTTCATTTTTATTTTATTTTTTTTCAATAACGGTAATTTATATTGAAAATTCCTAATCTCCCTGATTAAATTCATGTATAGAGACGTATTATTTCATGCTGATTCATTATGGAAACGGTATAAGTTAATTCCGGCTTATCACCGATGAATAGATATTTTAATGAGGGGGATTGGCTACTATGCCGCTACATGCTGGAGGCAGTTCATTAATTTATCGATGTTTAGGAATGTATCGATACATGGTTATCAATAAGAGAGGGATCAAACAGAGTATGCTCTCTGGCATAATACTTTAATTGATGTAAAGATTAGAATACCCCCGCTAGACCTTCTTGCTTCAATCGGCTGGTGACGAATATCAGTGAATACGGCGACGAGTATCTACAATCCTTTAGCTCTTGAGTGTTCATTCAGAATCCTCCGGTAATCCTTTTATCGGTTAGCTAATGAAAAACAGTCTAAGTGTGAGAAACTATTTGGCAGTGCATGCAAATAACTCAGCTGATTTTAGAATACCCACCAAAAACTATTTCATCAGTATCATCCTACTACTTTCAGTATAGTCTCCTGTCCTCATCCGATAGAGATAAACACCGCTGGCCACCGGGCGGTTTTTTTGATCTCTGCTGTTCCAGGTTATACGATGATTTCCTGCTTCTTTATATTCATCAACGAGTTTCACAATCCTTTGACCTTTGATATTGAAGATTTCGATTGTGACATCACCTGCTTCAGCCAGTGAGAAGCTGATAGTTGTCTCGGGATTAAACGGGTTGGGATAGTTAATGTACAACTCAGTAAGTGCGGGCAATTCATGAGTTGCCTCTACATTAGTCGGCTCAACGGTTGTAAATGACCAAACAGGGACATTCTTGGCATCTCTCAGGTAACGTGAAGAATTTGCAAGGTCACGATACGGTTTACTTGTGTTTATGCTTCTTGACGTTGTAGGCACTACTTTCCAGTAAAATGTAGTTTTATACCCGAGGACATCCGGTAGTATATCTGAGTGAGAATAGTCCCTCTGCCCTTCAATATAAGGCACCCAATAATAGGTGTTTTCATTGAAATCCTCAGAATCGTTAAGATATATCCTGAAGCCAACGGGATCGGTAAAAAGAAAATCCTCTATGTATGACCACTTAAGGGATTCCAAGTCGACTGAAACACCCGCTTCACGATTCTCAGGATAAGGATTTATTGCTAATGCCGGATAGGATAATACTTCCATTTTACTGAACAATAAAGCAGGATATCCGTTGTTGTAATTTGCGGCAATATCATGATTCCAGATATCATTAAAGTCCCAATTGACATAGCAGTTTTCGGAATAAGGGTAAATCATCTCTTCAGTCAGACGGCCAGAGCCACCCGCAGAGTAAACTACACCACTAATTTCAATATCCCAATAACTGTTAGTAACAGTCCCTCCTTCATTAGCTCCGATCAAACCACCAATAAATTCATGATCATCATCGGCAGCTATGGCAGCTCTATAATAGGAATTAGACACATCGGAATCTTGATTATAGCCTACTAGACCCCCAATATACCTTGAACTGTCGGATGCAGCAGCTATAGCCCCTTTTCCGAAGGAATTGTATATTGAACTATTTCCCGCAGTACGGCCTACAAAGCCACCTAACTCCTTATATCCTAAAATAACTACATTGCTGCCGGAGTTACTTATTATCGTACCGGCGTCTGCAAAACCGATAAAGCCGCCGACAGTTGTTGAGTTACGGGCGATAATTCTTCCTTGAACATAGCAGCCGGTAACTAATGAATTAGAAGCTCTTGCCGCAATAGCTCCCCCCGATTCGATGTTAGTAAGAGAAACATTCTCCATATAGAGATTGGAAATGGTTGATCCCTCAACCCTACAAAATAAGCCGGCATAATCACCTCCATTAATAGCTAAATGTCTAATTGCAAAGCCATTCCCATCATAAGTGCCACTAAATGGGAGGTCACTGTTACTGCCTATAGGAACCCAGTTGATATATGTTTGTAAGCTAATATCTTTTGTTTGACGGAAATGTCCATCTAGAACAAACCTTAATCCATCAAGATGTGATACTGTTGCGATCTGATATGGGTCTTCTTCTGTTCCTGTACCGGCGGCAAAAGTGAATGCTGAAGCTGAAACAGTTAAACTTGGGTAGGACTCACTATCACCAAAAACGGATGTTACATAATAGTCACGGGAATCTTCACCAGCTGCATCCGCGTCGAGATAGTCGGTTTCTGTGACCAGTTCCTGATTCAATTTGATTTCATCTCGATAGATATTATAACCATAGGGAATGCCCATGTTTTCATTGGGTGTATCCCAGGTAATAATAATGGAATAAAGACTCCCTTCAGCTTGTAAATTACTTGGCGGTAAAGGGAGGGGATAATTGTGAGCTTCTGCAGATTCTCCCTGCCAAATAAGGTATGGGTATGAAGTCATTTCGTCAATGCGCCAAACCTGATCAAAATCAAATCTTTCAAAGGTTTCCTGTTGGAGCATCTCAAGAGGTGTATTGCCGGGCATCACACCTCTGCTTGAACCTCTTGTTCGCAATGTCGCCTCATTATTCCAGTAATTGCTAATTACCGACCCAGGTCTCCCGGAATCAAATCCGATAACGGCATTGATATTCTCGGCAGAGGGATCGGAATACACTGGTCCGACGGCATAGTTGCCAATAACATCACCACGATTTCTATAGCCTAATATACCACCTGCACAAAAATTATTACCGGAATGAGTAGTTTTTATAATAGCAGTTGAATAACAGTTAGATATCACGCTGCCGTGATTATTAGTACCCATCCATCCGCTTATTCCTCCCACATGGTTTCTTCCCCTGATGATTCCCGTCACGTAACAAGATTCTATTACAGAGTTATCAAAAATGTCCGCAACAACTCCACCTACTCGCTCGTTGGCTCTAACATTTGCATCAATTATTCCTACATTTTTAATGATTGCATTAGAAGCAGTACAAAACAACGCCTGCCTGCTTCTGTCGTTGTTTATGGTCAGGTTTGAGATTATATAACCGGCACCGTCATAACTACCGCTAAAATGTTGGAAACTCTGGTTAGCTCTGTTAAATCCTATCGGATTCCAACCTTCAGCCTCATTCCATGGAGCAGCACCTAAATCTATATCTGCTGTTTGCACGAAATGCTTATCACTATGAAGTAGGCCGGTAAACTCGCGGATATTGTCTAGGTGCTCAGCCGTCTCTATCTGCCAGGGATCATCAGCAGTGCCTATACCTCCGGCAAACAGAGAGGGATATATAGTGTTAGAACAAGCGTAGAAAGAGAAAACATGATTTGTATAAACTGCTTGAACTGCATATCTGAAAAGCCCTTCTCCTCTGTCGCTCCAGGTAGTATCCGTATATGCCGTAGCTGTTGCAGGAATAGTTGCAAGTTCAGTCCATCGCTCGGGGTTGTATTCATCATCAGCATTAAGTCTGTAAATATTATAACCTTCTAAATCCCTGTGGCCATAATCAGCATGGTTAGAGTTCGATGTTATACGACGATTTGTTCTTCGTGTATGCCGGACAGGTTTATCCACTTCATTATTCATTGCCTTCGGCATTCTCAAACTCTTCTTTTCAATCTCGACTTCTTGACTGATAAGATTCTGATTTTTCCTGGTGTTCAAAACATCCTTGCTCTGATTTTTTCCTTTCTGGAAGGTCTGATCACCCTGATTAATCCACGAATCACAAGTATTGTCATTCCCTAAAGCAACAGACCTGTCACCGGGAGTATAACCTGCAAACGCTTGCAGGTTCCAATTGTAATCAAGTTCGTTGTTTAATGTCAACAATGTAGCCCAACCATAATACCAATATACCAGGTTACCATAACCATTAGCCGCAGGTCCCGAATCAACTCCGGCCGGATGTCCCCGCTCTGTTTCAACTTCATAGCCAAACCATAATTCTTCATAATCGGGTATAATGACAGGAATATCTAAAACGATTTCATTCCATTGATTAGCAACCACATTAGCAACACGTTGTGATATTATCTCACGTCCATGATTATAAGGAAGAGAACGGCCACCACGATAAACTTTAATTGTGTAAGTCGCTTGTACTTCTCTTGGGTAGAAACGAATAGCCGTTAAATACATGCCGTCAACGTTTCTTTCTTGCAGCTGTTCAGCTGTATAGCGTGACGCAACAATAAAACTCATTCCATCACCGGAGCCGATGCCGGTTCTGTTGATTCCATTGTCCCAATTCAACCACTGTCCATCATCTTCCGAAGGAATAGCAGCCTCCCAGCTGATATTCACGACATTTTCCACATTGTCCTCTCTGGCTGAAACTTGAGACGGTGCCCAAGCTAGTTCATCAATTCTTATCGTCTGCAGGTTCAGGTTAATCACCCGCACTTCTATTAATCTTCGATACGGACGATACCCCTCATAGGATATTGTTAGTTCATACTGTATGCCACCTGCCGCGCCTTGAACGTTATCAATCGAGAATGTTCCGTTTTCACCCGTATGAGTATTATAGTTGAAGTTTTGAGAAACAAGGCTGACATTAGCTCCGTTGATACCATTCGGCACATCATTTCCTGTAACATGCCCCGATACGGTAACTTGAGCAGCTAAGGAGATTGTTAGCAACAGCAATAATGAAAAAAAGACTCCCTTAACTAGCATCTTTATTCCGGGCAAGCACAATATATGCAGGCCAGACCTCATTGTCTGTTGTGACGAAATCTTTTGATGGCGATGTGAATAGTCATTGTTCATTTTTAACCTCAACTATTATTTATTGATTCTTTTATGTTTGGTGCATTGAGACATAAGAAACACTCATGACCAATGGCAATGATAACCGAGAAGATGATAAAAACGTTGTTTCAGGCCGCTTTTATCGGCGCTATCTGCGAGAGCCACTTTATTCATAGAAGCTTCATCCTATTTTATCAGGATCATCCTCTCGGTTTCTAGGTAGTCTTTTGTTTTCATTCTGTAGAAATAAACACCGCTGCCTACTGTTCTGCCGCTGCTGTCTCTGCTGTTCCATATTACCCGGTGAATCCCTGCTTCTTTATACTCATCAAAAAGTTTCACAACTCTTTGACCTCTGATGTTGAAAATTTCTATTGTGACTTCACTCGCTTCAGCTAAGGAAAAGCTGATAGTAGTCTCCGGATTGAAAGGGTTGGGATAGTTTGCATGCAGTTTAGTTATGAGAGGCATAACAATATCATCATCTGCTGAGGAAGGATCAAATGTAGAGAAACTCCATATAGGAACATTTCCCGCATCACCACGAACTAACGGGTTGTGTCGTTGTAGAGTTTCGATGTTTCGGAGAGGAGGCGTTTTAACGTCTTGGTCTCCGCCCCAAGCTTTCTGCTCTAAGCTCTCCGCTCTTTGCCCTCTGCCCTCTGCTGCCCGTTCATCGTGTTCCCCAGCGGTGGGCACAACTCTCCAGTAATACGTACTCTGTTCTTCGAGTTTTTCGGGGAGTATATCATAACAATAGTAAACAGTCTGTCCGGTATCATAATCTATCCAGATATAGTCATGATTATCGTGAAAATCACCTGTTTGGTTGAGGTAGACCCTGAATCCGGCCGGATCAGTATAGTGCTGCGTAGAAATATACTCCCAGGAGAGCCGTTCCAAATCGAGCGAAACGAAGGTTTCTCCGTCTTCGGGATTAGGATTGACAGCTATATTGGGATAAGGCACGGTCCTTTGCAGAAGAAACGGATATCCGTCATTATCCTCGCCGGTCACATCTACCACCCAGAAATCCTCAAAATCCCATCCTGCATAAGTATCTCCATCATAAGGATAGGTCATCTGCTCAGTGGTTCTCCCGATACCGCCGGCGGACGCTAATATCCCGGCTAACTCTGTATCCCAATAACTGTCGTCTATTTCACCTGAAGTCATACTGCCTATAAAACCGCCAACTGTAGGGGCGACATAACTGACATCTATCTCTACAGCCGAATAACTATCTTCAATCGAGGCGCCCGCATTGTTTCCTATAAACCCGCCAATATAATCCGAATCGCCTGAAACAGTGCCTCTGCTGAAGCTATTTTTGATGCTGCCTCTGTTATAGCCGATAAATCCACCAATATAGCTCCTTCCCGAAACGTCACTTATAGAATAACTGTTATATATTGACCCGTTAAAATTATAACCGGCAAGTCCACCCACATAATTATTATTAGCCGTAACCTTGCCCCGGAAAGAGGAGTTATGGATATTGGACAGGTCATTGTAACCAACTAAACCGCCGGCATAATCGTTTGGGACTGTGCCTGTACAGGTTATTTCTCCCGTAACATGGCAATTCACCAGCAAACTGTTTTCCGATAATACGGCAGCTATACCGCCGGCGCCTCTATTGGCTGTTATCGACAGATTTGTCAGTGTAATGTTTCTTATAATTGCTCCATCCTCAACCGCTCCAAACATACCGACAAAGTCCTGATTAGGCCGGTTGATTACTAAATTGTCGATAACATGCCCTTTCCCGTCAAATGAGCCTGTGAAAGGAGCCTCGCTATCCCCTATTGGTATCCATATAAAGTGTTGGGGAATGTTAATGTCCTGGATGAGTATATAATGCCTAGAAGGGTTGTATCCTACAGAACGTAGTTGATTTGCCAAAGCCACTTTGTAAGGGTCGGAAACAGTTCCTTTACCGCCGACAAACCCTTCCGGAACAGGTGCTATGAGCACAGTGTTGGACGGGTTAAACTCATGCCCTGATACTGTCGGCATCACTTTATAGCTGAAAGCAGTACCGGCCACTGTATCATCGTCCTGATAAGTATTCACATTTGAGGACACTGATCTAATATGTTCGTTATCACGGTAAATACGATATTCGTCGATTTCAAAGTTGTCCGGTGATGACCAAGTCAGATTGACATTACCGGTAGCAGTGAGCCAAGCCTGAAGTTGAGTTTGCAGATAATACTGTTCTAGCAGCGGTTCACTATGAATCCGTAGCCAGGGATATGTTTCGGCATTTTGATAACCTATACTCCACACTTCATTGAAATCCCAGCCTTCAAAAGTCTCTTGCTGAGTCATCTCCAATGATGTTTTGGGTATCCCTGTTTGAGAGTTATCAATACCGGTTGTCTCTGAATTCCAATAACAATCAGTGACATTTGCCTGTGCCCCTCTGCCTATTATAGCGCCTATGTGACTATAATTACCCGTTCCAGTCAGTTTACCTATATTATAAGAGTTTGTTATAAACGGTTCATCTCTAGGAAACTCCACATTTGCTGCAAAACCACCTATATAAGATACATAGAAATCTCCTGCTGTGATATGAGCGGCGTTAATTGAGTTCTCAATCGTTCCTCCCCTAAATCTGGACACAAACCCTCCAACATTCTCCATTCCGCTAATTTTTCCTGTCAAGATACTGTTGCTAATACTACCACCGGTCATAAAATTAGTAATACCAGCTACATTCATACCACCTTCAATGTTAACATCTGTCAATACTAAGTTTTTTATACTACCGTTTAATTCCATTATTAGGCCTGTATCGCCTTCTGAAGTAATCGTCAAGCCTGATATTTGGAAACCGTTACCATTAAATGAACCCGAGAAACTTGGTATAGGCTCCCACCCCTCACCTTCATTCCAGGGGGGAATGCCTAAATCGATATCGTCTATTTGTCTGAAGTGCGAATCAGGAAACAGTCTTGTACCGTTAAACTGTTCTGCGGTTTCTATTAAAAAGGGGTTTTCTGTGGTTCCGTCACCCCCGGCAAAAAGAGAGGTAGAGACGCCAATCTTTCTGGTTAAAAGCGATTCTCTCCCTTCATAAATTGCCGATACCTGATAGTGGTACTCAATAAAAGGCTGCAGTTCCCTGTCTTCATATTCTCGTTCGGTAATAACCTCTTGATTAACTCTGACATCATTACGATAAACATTATATCCATCGGGGATACCGAATTCAGGCGGAGGATCGTCCCAGAACAGACTGACTGTGTCAGCACCACCCGTACCTCTGAGATTAACAGGCGGCATCAGAGCAGGACGGTTATGTTCCTGAGCCTGTTCTGCTTCCCATCTCAGGAAAGGATAAGATGCACCGTTTTCAATGTTCCAGACAGTGTTGAAGTTAAAGCCGGTATAGGTTTGCGACTGCATCATTTGCTCTGTTGTATTACCCTCACCGACTTCAGGGCCGCCGTGGGAGCAAAATGTTGTCTCGCTGTTCCAATAGTTATGAGCAACAGTACCTCTGTTTTGAAAACTATGACCGATAACAGCACCGGATTCATACCCAATATTGTCGAAATAAATTGCTCCTGAAAAATAGTTTTTCATCACATTACCATCCCTTTTGAAGCCGATAATACCACCGGTATTGCGATCTCCGTTAGGATTAGTATTAATAATCACAGCCGTAGAATAGCAGTCCAACACCTCACTGTAAGGATTTTCCCCTTGCAAGAGGCTTACTATACTTCCTATCGTACTATTTCCTCTAATAACACCTGATACGTAACAGCCCTGAATCTTGGTATTACTTAAGGCTCTTGAGACTATGCCGCCAACATAATAGAAACCTGTTATATTAACATCCTGTAACCCGACATTTCTAATCACCGCATCTTGAGTATTTCCAAACAAAGCAGCAAACATTCCTGTCCTATTAATAGTCAGGCCGGATATGTTATATCCATTTCCGTTATAATGTCCGGTGAAAGGCTGGTTACCTATATGGCCTATCGCTATCCAGCCTTGCCCTTCATTCCAGGGAGGAACACCCAGATCAATATCTGCTGTTTGAATGAAGTGTGAATCGAGATGCTCTCTTACCAACGAAAGTGTGGCCGGAGAATTAACTTGATAAGGATTATCAGCACTACCGTCACCTTGAGTAAAATCGGCATTAAGACGAGCCGTTTGGATGTTTGATATCCCTGTCTCCATCTGAACATCGTCTTCTTCTATATAAATAGCAGAGACATAATATTCATAATCAATCAAAGGCTGAGGGTTATTGTCTCTATACTGAAGTACAGGATGATTAACAGTATCTATTATTCTTTCATTGCGATAGATGTTATAATAATCGGGAGTTCCGGAAACAGACCAATTCAACGTTATTGACTGAGCAACATGGTTCGCTGTAACTGTAAGACTGAAAGGTCCCGGAATATTATAACCGGAATACGTTTCTTGATAAGCTTGATAAGGGTAGGTGAAACCATCTTCTATTCTCCATACATCATCGAAGTCCCAGTTATTATTCACATAGTTTGCTCTAGTCACCATCTGTTCTGTAGACAGCCCTTCACCGCCGGCTGATTGGTTTCGGCCGGATGTTTGAGTATTCCAAAAACTATTAGTTACGTTACCGCCGTTAGCACCGCCGATCAAACCCCCAACTGATCCGCCTTCAGCCTGAACGTCAACCGGTCCGGTGGAATAACAATCGGATATGTTGCTGTGGTGATTAAGACCTACCAAACCGCCGACTAAATCTCTAGTAGCTAATACCGACATTGAAGAATAACTGTCTGTCAGCGAGCTATTCTGCAAAGCACCGGTGATACCGCCGGCATAACAGAGTTCCTGCCCAAATCTAATAATTAAGGAACCCGCTGTATAGCTGCCCGTAACACTGCTGTTGTTATTAATAACTCCTGCCAAACCACCTATACCTTCCGTGCCATAAATCATACCGGTTACCGAACAATCGACAATCGTCGTAGTTTCGGCCCAACCGACTAATCCACCGGACTGTACACCACACTTTACAGAGACATCAACCAGACGAATGCGTCTTAATATAGCGTTTTCCGTTTCTCCAAACAGACCGATATGAAAGCCATAAAACAACCTGTCAGTAGTCATATTCATTATTTTATGATTATTCCCGTCATAATTACCCATGAATGGCTCAACATGCCACCCTATTGGCCGCCAACCGTCTCCCTGATTCCAGGGAGGCACTCCTAAATCGATATCAGCTCTTTGTAAAAAGTGTTTATCACCGTGTTCTTCTCCTAAATAGTTACGCAAATTATTCAAGTGATGTGCGGTCTCGACTATCCAAGGGTCCTGTTCAGTTCCGCTTCCGCCGGCAAACTGGGCGCTGCACACAATTGTGATACCCATCATCATAGCGATTAAAAGCATCTTCCTGCTCATTGCTTCCTCCTAAAATTTTAGTGAAATAGTTGACTAGCTCATTTTATCAGGATCATCCTGTTTGTTTCTAGATAATCTCTTGTTTTCATCCTATAGAGATAAACACCGCTGCCTACTGTTCTGCCGCTGCTGTCTCTGCTGTTCCAGATTACCCGGTGAATGCCTGCTTCTTTATATTCATCAACGAGCTTCACAACTCTTTGCCCTCTGATATTGAAGATTTCGAGCGTGACTTCACTCGCTTCAGCTAAGAAAAAGCTGATAGTCGTCTCCGGATTGAAGGGGTTGGGAAAGTTGCCACCAAGCTGAGTAATTAATAGTATTTCTGTTTCATCTTCTACACTTGTATACTCACTTTCGGTAGTAAATCTCCAGACCGGAACACCTTCAGCATCACCAAGTGTAGGGACTGGATACCATACTGTCCAAACTGTAGGGGCGAATATTATTCGCCCGTCTTTTATTGCAGATGACTGTTTGCCGGTACGGTTTCTTGCGGGCGAATAATATTCGCCCCTACGTTCCGGCTCATTAATTGTCGGGACAACTTTCCAATGAAACAGGGATTCGTATCCTAAAATAGGGGGTAAGATTTCTGAAGTCGAGTAGTTTTCTTCTCCTTCTTCGTAAGGTACCCATACATAAGGAGAGTCTTCATCAAATTCACCGGTATCATTGAAATACACTCGAAATCCGACAGGGTCTGTAAATTGGGGATTAGAGATGTAAGACCATGACAACTGTTCTAATTCTACCGACATATTTTCTTGCCAATTTCTCGGCTGCGGGTTGGAGGCTATGTTGGGATAGGGTACAACAACTCCACTCTGCCAATGAAAGGCAGGGTAGCCGTTGTTAACGACACCGCCTTCATCCCCCATCCACACTTCATCAAAATCCCAGTTCCTGTATGTGTCTTGAGCATAGGGATAAACCATTTGGCGGGTATATCTCCCTTCACCTAATAAAGAATTTTGATAACCACTTACCTCCATATCCCAATAACTGTTGTTTACTGTACCTACACCTGCTCCTATAAACCCACCTGCCTGATTTCCCGAATCAATCTCGCCGGCAGCATAACAATTGGTTATGGTTCCACCTGCAATAAAACCGACAAAACCACCGACAGCCATTACCGTCTCTTCAGCATTAACCGCTGCTCTGGTATAGCAATCAATTATTGTACCTCCATGAACCATCCCGACAAAACCACCGAGATGTCTTGAACAGGGAGTACCCGCAGATACGGAGCCTTTGATGAAACATCGCTGAATCATGCTGCCGGAAGTTACTTTCCCGACAAAACCACCGACATCCGAATAACCACTGGTTTCAATATCAGACCAGCAATCAACTATTACAGCCCCGTTTGCTGCTATAGCGACAAAACCACCTATTTCACTAATACCCCTCGATAAAACTCTACCTTCAGTATAGCTGTTTGTTATTCTGGAATTCTGTACTATAACAGCAAGACCACCACCGGTTGAGACATCGGTAATGTTTACATTTTCCAATCCGACATTTGTAATTGTTGCCCCGTCTATATTCCTGAACAATCCTGCGGCTCCGCCTCCATCGGTAGTTAAGCCGGATATTACAAATCCGTCACCATCGAAACTGCCGCTGAAAGGATTATTGAATGAATCTCTGATAGGACTCCAGTTACCGTATTGCTCTAAATTGATATCGGCAATCTGTCTGTAATGTCCATCAAGAGCATATCTGATACCGTCAAGTTGCTTTGCATTCTCTACCAGAAATGGGTCTTCTTCTGTTCCTAGTCCACCGGCAAAAGAGATGGCAGAAGCAAAAACCGCATTACTCAGCCAGGATTCATCATTACCGTAAACTGCCGATACTTGGTAGCGATGAACAATCCAGGGAGTGGCATCGGTATCTCTAAAGTCATTCTCTGCAACAAGCTCTTGATTTATTCTAACTCTATTGCGGTAAATAATGTATCCGTCGGGATTGCCCATTTCAGGATTAGGAATATCCCATGAAAGGTTGATAAAGTTAAAACCTCCCTCAGCAGTTAAATTTAAAGGAGGTAACAAGGGTGGCAGATTATGTTCACCTGCTTCCTCTCCCTCCCAACTAAGATAAGGTAAAGACCTGTTTTCGTCAATCCTCCATACCTCTTCAAAGTCAAAACCGGTATATGTCTCCTGCTGCATCATCTCTCTTGTAGTGCTTCCGGGCATCTCACCACGACTGGCTCCTCTTTCTTGCAAGGTGGTTTCTATGTTCCAGTAATTATCTCTTACCTCACCTTCACGAGTGCTGTTAGCACCTATAAGTGCATTAGCATTCGCAGATTCAACTAAGGTATAAACAGGACCGAGAGTGTAGTTCTCGATGACATCTCCCCGGTATCTGATACCTACTATACCTCCGGTAGAGTGAAGAGTATATGAGGTTCTCGTTTCCACAGCTGTGTTGGAGTAACAGTTCCTGATGATACTGCCTCTATCATTACAACCCATCCAACCTACTATTCCCGCTACATAATTACTTCCTCTTATAATACCTGTCACAAAACAAGATTCAATGACGGAATCATCAGATATACGTCCTGCAACTCCGGCAATGTAATCATTCCCTCTGATATCAACATTGAGCAGTCCCAAATCTTTTACGGTCGCTTGGCTCAGTCTGCTGAACAACCCTCTATTATTGTAGTCTGTATTGATTGTGAGATTAGTGATGAGATGACCATTGCCGTCATAGCTGCCTGAAAAAGGTACAAATGTATTTCTTTGAGGGTTAAAACCGATTGGCACCCACCCTAAATCATCACTCCAAGGAGATAAACCCAGATCTATATCCGCCGTTTGAATATAATGAGCTTCAAGGTCGTTTCTTACCAAGTTTAACGTTGCAGCGGAGTTAACTTGATAAGGATTAGCAACAGAACCATCGCCACCGGGGAAAGAAGCAGTTATTAGAATTGTTTCCGTATTAGAGGGAGCAGTCTCTTTTTCTAAATCTTCTTCCAAGAAGATTGCGGTTACATAGTATCTATGATTAAAATTCGCTGCTGCTTCTGTATCCCGGTGTTCAGTTTGGGGATAATCAACCTCAATGATTTGGTGGTTGTTGCGATAAATCCGGAAAAGGGAAGGTCTTTGCTGACTGTCCAAAATCTCCCAACTTAGATCAACTATGCCTAATTCATTGTTTCCGGAAGTCGTTAAGTTGAAAGGTCCCGGAATGTTATGACTGTTAGGCTGTTCCTGCCATATCAGCCAGGGATAGCTGTCCTCGGACATCTGCCAGACCGTTTCGAAATTCCATCCTTCATAAGAGTCCGGTTAGGTCATCTGCTCTGTTGTTAAAGGCGTACCTCTTGGTGATTCATCTAAACCGCTTGTTTCAGGGTTCCAGTAGCTGTTTTCTATCACGCCCCCTCCATATTCTCCTATCAAACCTCCCAAGTCGTTAGCCGAATAACAAGCGCTTATAGAACCTATTGCATAGCTTCTTACTATTGAAGATGAGCGATTTCTGCCTACTAAACCACCAATGGTTATTTGCCAATTTACTTTCCCTTGGAGTGTCATTGTTGAATAACTGTCCCTGATAATACAATTATCACGCTGCTCACCCGCAATTCCACCAATAAGATTGTTTCCTATGGTTAAACCGATAGTATATGAGCTATTTACTTCACTTTGAAAGCTTCGCCCTGTTACACCACCAATCCACGCAAGACCTTTAATTAAACCGTCGAAACTGCTTCTATAAACTGTAGAAAGAGACAAACTTCCCGTAATACCACCGATATAATGTCTTCCAATAACATTACCTTCAACGAAACAATTACTAATGTATGTATGATCGGCTCGCCCCATTAAAGTACCGGCATAGTTTGAGTTTGTATCTATCTCGACATTCACTAATCTAATCGAAGTAAAATCAGCAGCATAAGTATAACCGAAAAGACCGATATAAGATGTATCTCTTCTTATCGTGAGATTGGTAATCTCATGGTGATTGCCATTATAGCTGCCGAAAAAGCGATTATCAAAATCACCTATAGGAAGCCAGCCGCTCCCTTCGTTCCAGGGAGGTACACCTAAATCGATGTCTGTAGTTTGGGCAAAATATTTATTATTGTGTTCCAACCCTAAATAATTCCTGATATTGTTCAATTGCTCAGCCGTTTCTATCTGCCAGGGGTTTTCCCTCGTTCCTTCTCCTCCTGCAAATTGGGCACTGCATACAACCGTGATGCATATAAACATCGCTGCTAATATTATCTTTCTGTTCATTTTTTCCTCCACAGGGTTTGTACAACAGATCGCCGGGCTGTTATCATGAACGTCCGTGCCGTCCGTTGCCT
>PWNZ01000264.1 GCA_003564135.1 Candidatus Cloacimonadota bacterium | reverse complement strand
TTCTGGACAATCCAGATGGAGGCAATCATCTATAGCGTTATTTTCGGATTGGCAACAAGCTGGTTGCTGTTTTGATAACTCTCATCTACAAACCGGCAAGGCTGTCAAAATCTGCCAGCTTGCCACTTAATGAGACAACCGGCGAGTGGCTCCCCTAATCGGGTACTGATAACCCGGGAATTAGACCACCGTTCCCTCACGACCGCAGACCAATTCTAACCTGTCTGGTTTTAACACCAAAACAGTCAGAAATGCCAAACATATTCAATTGTTATCTTGTTAATATACCGGGTGTAGAGTAATCTATGCTCAAAAAGGAATAAATAGAGTGAAGGGTAAAGATTTGATAATCCATGCATACAAAGAACCCATTTAATTTTGAGTACTCCTACTTATCGCTTCCAGGGAAATTTTACAGCCTTGTAAAACCGGACACCCTGGCTGTTCCGGAAATCTTTTTATTGAATGAGAAGCTATGTGATAAGCTCAACATATCCAAAAAACAGCTCGAAGGGTATATTCCTGCTATGGGAAATGAGAATCCCAATGAAAAAACCTTTGCCCAGGCCTATGCCGGACATCAGTTTGGACATTTCACAAAACTGGGCGATGGAAGAGCCATAATTCTGGGAGAACACATCGATTATAAAAAGCAGCGATTCGATGTTCAGCTAAAAGGCAGCGGCATTACAATATACTCAAGAAGAGGCGATGGAAAAGCCACTCTTAAATCTATGCTTCGCGAATACCTTATAAGCGAGGCTATGTATCATTTAAACATACCAACATCAAGGAGTCTGGCTGTAATAAAAACCGGACAACCGGTCTTTCGCGAAACAATGAATGAGGGAGCAGCTCTTATAAGAGTTATGAAAAGTCATATCAGAGTTGGAACATTTGAATATGCTGCTCATTTCGGTTCAACAGAAGACCTGAAAGCCCTGGCAAACTACACAATTAACAGGCTATATCCGGATATTTCACAAGGTGAGAACCCGGTTATGAGCTTGCTTAAAATTGTAATGGAACACCAGATTGAATTGGTTGTTAATTGGCTGCGTGTAGGCTTCATTCATGGTGTTATGAATACCGATAATACTGCAATAAGCGGAGAAACATTTGACTACGGACCGTGTGCATTTCTAAACAGCTATAATCCCGACACCGTCTTCAGCTCTATAGACCGTACCGGCAGATACGCATTTGGCAACCAGCCCGGAATAATAAAATGGAATATAGCCCGGTTTGCGGAGGCCATGCTCTCAATAATTCATAGCGACAAAAAAGTGGCAATAGATCTTGCTCAAGAGTTAATCAATAGCTTCGATGATATCTGGAAAGAGAAGTTCTACAACTCAATGCTCAGAAAAATAGGAATTGAAAATGCGAATCCTGAACTATTTCCTCTGGCAGACGAGCTTCTGGTATTGATGCAAAGGCTAAAACTGGATTATACCAACACCTTTGCAGGACTATCTGATGAAAATGGCGCGCACGATGAAAAGAGCAACCATCCGGATTTTAAAGTATGGAAAGAGAAGTGGGAGCAGGCCATTAATAGTCAATATGGTTTTGGCCGTGCCAAAGAGATAATGAGACAGAATAACCCCATTTATATACCACGAAACCACTTGGTCGAGCAGGCTCTTGATGAAGCAGTAAGCGGCAATAGAACTCCATTTGAAAGACTCTTAAATATCTTATCAGACCCCTATAGCTATCAGAATGTTTCGGAGGAGTATATGCAACCTCCGGGGTTAGAATTCGAAAACAGGTATCAAACTTTCTGCGGAACCTAAAATACCTGGCTCTATTGCAATTTAAATGGGGAAAATGGATGAATTATGCCACATGCCCTATGCCCTATGCCCTATGCCAGCGAGCGTTAGCGAGCAATATTACCGGTAATGTAAGCGGATATAGTTTCATGTTTATTAATCGATATCGTTGTAGAAGCCATTTCAGATAAGAACCTCGACCATAAAACATATTTCTTTATTCAAAAAGAGTTTAATGTAAAAAATGACTAACTTTACATATCAGGTTGATTATAGCACTTGAAAAGAATCCGCGAAAACCATATTAATATTCAAAATACTGAATTATGAAAACTGATCTGTTCCTATTGGCAATGGGCTGCGCGATTATCATCATTTTCTCAAATGGATGCAAGAGTGACAGCTCCGTACCTGTTATACCCACAGTTAATTTTGAGGAAGCGAGGAGTAACAGACAAGGACTCTTGCTATCAGATTATGTTGAAGACCTGAAGTTTATAAGACTGGAGACAAATGAAAGCTGCCTTACCGGAGGTAGTAATATAAATCATCTCTTCAGCAACGACTATCTTATGGTATCACAAAGCAGGACTCCTCTTTTAGTATTTAATGCAGATGGTAAGTTCGTCCGGTCTGTTGGTACAATTGGCAGAGGACCCGGAGAAATCCCGGAAAGCTACAACTTCACATTTAATCCTACCGACAGCACTATACTGTTCTTCAGTAGTGTAAGAGAGTCGATAAGTGTTTATTCTATACATGGAAATTACCTGAGAGACATTAGTTTAGGGCATGGATTACTTTCGCTTAAGTATCTGTATGAAGATCTTTTCTACGCAGGTTTGAATCTGGTTCCTGAAGCAGACACTCTTGGGTACAATCACATCATATTCAACAGTAAGGGAGAGGTAGTAGAGAAATATCGCCTCAAGGGATATACACAACCAAATTTCGGATCAGCTGAGTACACCGCTTATATAACACCCAGGCCTATTGCAAAGGTTATAGACGGTGAGGTTTTCATTTACTCTACATTCAACGACACAATCTTTAAGATAAGTAAAGACAAAGAAATTGTTCCGGTCATCACATGGGATAAGGGAAGCCTTACCCCACCGGGAGGTTTAACATCGAATGTTACTATGAGCATCTCAGAAAGGAGAAACTACCTGTTTGAACTTGGAGACTTTGGAAAGATGGGTCATTACTGGTTCTTTGGAGTTCCTTTCCCAAATGATTATTCAATTATCGTCTATGATGAATTAAGTGGAGAGGCATTTAATCACATTAGAGGAACCAATGATATTGATGGTACTGTGTGGACATTTCCTCACTTTGGCAGGGTTTTTAACAATACCTTCGTGTCCCTCTATAGCCCCCGCAGTCTTAGAAGAATGATGGAGTCCGGCCGTTATGATATTGATGAAATTGCATATCCTGACAGGAATAAGGCTTTCAAAGAGATGGTACTGACACTTGATGATGATGACAATCCAGTTGCAGCAGTCTTCACCCTGAAGAGATGAGCCACCGCTCCCGTTTTCCAATTACCCGTCACCCGTCACCATCAAAACTAATCACAGCACATGCATCTCTATTACAATCTTTATATTAATTTCGCATTAGAACCATAACCACAAACCAATCCTGAAATGAAAGTATTCAAAACCACAATCAAGCTCCTTCTGGGAATAGTAATAATTGTAGCTGTCCCGGTACTTCTCTTTCTTCTATCAGAACTCCTCTCAGTCCGTGACTTTATAACCCTTAAGTGGTATCCACTGATAAGCTGTTTTATCGGCTTTTTGCTTGCAGGACTTGTTAACCGGAAAACCGATCTTCGACTTCTGCCGGTGCTTTTTTTGGGTCAGGCAATATACAAGCCCCTGATGTACCTCTTCTTTCCTTTTATACTGTTACTTCTACTATTTGCTGTCGTGGGACTGCTTATTTCGCGGAGTGAGGTCAAAAAGCCCTACAGACTTGGCACGGCTCTTCTGGCTACGGCTCTTCTGGGCTACTTCCTCTTCTCACAACCTCTCATCATAACTCTGGAGGGATTTGGTACTAATGTGGGTACCGGTGATCTGGTAAATGCCAGGGTAATATGGGGTATGTCAAACCAGAAGCCCCCAACACTGCCGGGCGAGGCGTTTATAGACAGAGATGGAAATAGAGTCAGACTCGATGAATTCAGAGGGGAAGACCTCTATATAACCTTCTGGGCAACCTGGTGCGGACCCTGTCTGTCTCAAAAACCAGATCTGGCGGAACTCATCAAGAGTATGGAGGAGGAAAACAGTGATCTGATATTCATTAGTATCTCCATAGACAGGGATACTGAAGCCTGGCACAACTATCTCAATGAGAACAATCCTCCGGGTATTCATCTGATTTCAGCCAATGAGAACAGAACACGCTCCAACTTCCGGTTTGACAAGATCCCCTTGTATATTATCGCCAATAAGGAGGGGCTATATAAAGAAGTTGCACGCCCCATGTGGGTAACAAGATCGATGCTCACCGATTCCTCAGAAATCGACAGATACATCCAGACCCCTATAGAGGTCAGGTAACTACCAACACTGAAAGATATCTCGCCCCATGGGTGTGATCGTCAGCGAGCACCATTGATCTCTAAGCCCTATGCTAGCGAGAGAACCATTGACGATGTAATCTGTTATCCGTTTCATATCACCGGCGGTGCGTATTAACGAGCCCAGGTTTTGTGATTGGGATCCGGATTTGTTATGCGGTTTGGTCGTCCCGAATTTATGTGGATTAATTGGCAGGTGTAGAGACGCAAAATCTTGCGTCTCTACCTCGTTGTTATATGGACGATTATCGGTGCGCGACCTACTGCATATTCTTGTTGAAAACGGACACCGATTCTTGTTGATTCCGGACACTGATTCTTGTTAAAAACGGACACTGATTCCTGTTGATTCCGGACAGCCGCGCGTCACTCTTAAAACAGCCGGTAACAAACTCAATGGCTGTATAGTAAACTTGCAAAGAAATTTGCAGGAGAACATTATTCTGTTTAATTTTGGTATCGCTGTTTGAGCCGGATGGTAAACAGGATGCGGTGAGAGAGATGGCTAAATGGATGATAATAAAAGGTAATATGCAAATTAGACGTGGTAATTTAAAAAAGCCAGAATATTTATCCTAGTTCTACTTTGACACATTTATTGTTTTGAATAACAGCGGTCTATATCGCATTGTCGTTTTATATGCCGTTCTCTTAGTTGCTTGAGCAACCGTTCTTCTGTCATTTCTTTGTAAAACTTGAA
>PWNZ01000032.1 GCA_003564135.1 Candidatus Cloacimonadota bacterium | reverse complement strand
ATCCCAGAAAGAACAGTCAATTGTAGCTAAAAAACAAATATTTGACTTCCTATATCTGTCTATCTGCTACACTACCAGTACCTTTTAACGATATTATCCTGACATTATCGGTGGTTACCAGATATGAGGGTTCAGGTCAGTACAACTGAAGGTTCTCGGTAAGAGGGACATATCCAGTAGAAAAAGTTTCGCTTGACATATTTTTGGCTTTATTGTCTTCTACAATCTGTTGATGCTGCGTAGGGCTAGCTGTAAAATTAGTCCGACTCGGCATGTTAAACCATGATTGTTTTAAGAATAAAGATAGGAGGTGCTTAATATGATTAAGTGTTTAATCAAAGCAATCGTTTTGTTGGTAATAGCTTTTCTCTTCGTTATATTCAACAGTAGTGACTTAAACGCAGCAAGTGTTGAGTTGCGCAAAGCTGCCCCTAAACTCACAAGCCTGTTAGAAAAGGGTGAAGAGATACCGGAAATGATACCGGTATATGTTTTATTGAATGAACAGTATGATGATGAAAAACTTTATGATCAGGTAAAATACCTTCCCAAACAGGAAAGAAGGGAAATAACTGTCAGAACATTAATAGAATTTGCCCGGAAAAGTCAGCAGGATTTACGACGAATGCTGGAAGACCTTGAAGATAGGGGGGATGCAGGGCGGTTAAGATATTTATGGATTTCGAATATTATAGGACTGGAAGCGAGCTTGGAGACATTGTATATCTTGGACAGTCATCCCGACGTTATGTATATTGAGTACGACCCTCCTCAAAGAATGATTGAAGAGGGCCCGGAGGAGAATGACAGCAGAAGACCCGATGAACGATCGACCGGGGAAACACGAAATACTACCTATAATGTGGAGAATGTTAACGCACCGGAAGTATGGGAGTTAGGATATGACGGTGAAGGGGCTTTAGTAGCGGTTATTGACAGCGGCGTTAACTATAATCATAACGATATTCGTAATCAGATGTGGGAACATCCCGATTACCCGAACCATGGATACAATTTCTGGGATGATAACCTCGACCCGATGGATAATCAGGGACACGGAACTCACTGTGCAGGAACGGTTGCAGGTGACGGAACATCAGGCGTGCAGACCGGTATAGCACCCGGAGCAACTATTATGGCCTTAAAGCCGCTGCACGGATTTACCGGCCAGCATCAAACCTTTTGGCACGCCGTGCAGTTTGCCGTTGAATATGAGGCAGATATTCTCAGTGTTTCAATGTATTGGCGTCATACCCTTCTTGATGATGTTACCCGGGCAACTTTCAGGACTATCATGGTAAACACATTGTCTGCCGGAGTTATTATGTTCAAGTCGGCAGGCAATGACGGCAATGCTACGCATAACTATCCTATTCCCTATAATGTAAATATTCCCGCCGGTTCACCACCTCCCTGGCTCAATCCCGATCAACCGGTTCGCCACGGTGTTAGCTGTGTCGTCAGTGTCGGAGCTACAGACAGGAACAATCATATCGCCGGATGGTCATCAAGAGGTCCTGTTACCTGGCAGGGTGTGCCCGGATGGGACGACTATCCCTATCAACCCGGACCGGGGCTGCTCAAACCCGATATAGTTGCGCCGGGGGTCAGTGTTGAATCTCTGATTCACTCGAATAATACCGGCTATACTATAAAGAGCGGTACCTCAATGGCTGCTCCCGCTGTAGCAGGTGTTGCTGCTCTGATGCTGTCACGAAATCCGTATCTGACACCGGAAAGGATGAATCAGATAATCGAAGAGTCGGCAGACGCTTATGGAGAAGAGAAATGCAATACTTACGGTGCCGGTCTGGTAGATGCTCTTGCAGCAGTAAATGCCTCGACAATGATAGGTGTCACATCGGTGTCACTTTCCGGTGAAGAAAATGAGTTTCCCGAATACGGAGAGATTTATGATCTTGATGTCAGGCTGGTCAATATCGGTGAGGAAGATGTTGCCGGCATTACTGCGGTTTTATCGACAGACGACCAATATTTTGATATCTTGAATGATACAGCCCAATATGGGGCTATCGATCCGGATTCAACCGTTACTTTGGAAGAAGCTTTTACGATAGAAGCCGCCGGGGCGGTGCCGCATCTGCATCAAGCAAAGTTTATGGTAACAATTTCTTCGGCTGAAGATGACAGAGAATGGCTTTCACCGATAGCTTTCGATATAGCTGCACCTGTTCTTGACGTTGATACGGTTTATGTAGCGGCTGATGAACGTCCTCTGAACGGGTCAGTAGTCGATCTGAACATCGGCCTTAAAAATAACGGCGGATCGCAGGCGCGTGAGATTACTACGACATTGACCACCAATGATCAATATGTTACGATACTGCAGGGTCTAAGCAACTATCCTGATATTGATACGGGCGAAAGAGAATATAACCGGCAGCCCTTCAGCGTTGAGATTGCTGAGAATGCACCTCATAAACACAAAGCGAAGTTTATGATTGATATCGAGGCACAGGGCGGTCAGGAATGGCAGGACAGTCTCAGCATAGAACTGGAAGCGCCCTCCCTGACAGTAAAAGCACCGTTTGTGTATGATCCCCTTCCCGGCGGTAATGAAAACGGACTTTTAGATCCCGGCGAGGAAGCAATAATATATATGCCTCTGGCCAATACGGGCGGGAATGCTACCGCAGATATAGAGATAAATGCTGTGACTGAAAGCGACTTGATAGAGATTAGAGAAATACTGGACAGCCGAATATCTCTGGTCAATCCCGGAGAAAGAGTCTATCCGGCTTTATCGGTAGTGGTTTCCGACCAGGCGGAAGAAGGTGATGTCTTTGATTTTAGCTGCCTTATTACAACCGGTGAATACAGCTTTGAAAGTAGTTTTATAATCGGTGTCGGCGGCCTTGTGTATGCTCAAATCGGCGATGGTCAAGAAGTAAACGGCGTCAACACTGCAAATCCCATAAACATCTATTTTACCAGTTTACGGTCGCAGACAGTTTATACGGCCGAGGAAATACGTAATGCCGGAATAACAACAGGCGTTCAATTAAGCGGTTTAGGGTATTATATAGAAGATTCACCCGACCATCCGCTGAGAAACTGGTTGATAAGGATGCGGCACACTTCGTCCTCATCAGTAAGAAACCATATAGAAGGTCCATATCATATTGCTTACTCGAGAGCTGAATATCAACCACAAGAATTCGTATGGGATGTGCTCGACTTTGATGACCCATTTGAATGGAACGGAAGAGATAATATTCTCGTAGATACTGCTTTCGCTCCTGTTACAGCATGGTCTGCCACCGGAAGAACCAGAATCTATGATGTTGAAAACGGCTTCCGCTATACCAGAGCCGATGAACCGGACCAGACAGATTTGCCTACGACGGAGATAAGTAATAACAAGCCTCAAATTCTGCTGCAGGTTGATACTACACCGGGCGTCGAATTCAGACGGGCCAGAAAACTCTCTGCAGAGCAGGTAGAAGCCGGCACTCAACTCTCCTGGCAGTCGCCGACAGGCAACAGAAATCAGCCCGAACAGTCTGCCCGAAACAGAAGAACAGACAATAGAGCAGACGGAAAGCAGTCCTATAGAAACCTTGAAGGATACAATGTTTATCGCAACGGGATTAAGATTAATGAGGAATTACTGCAAGAGACTGAATTCGTTGACCACGATGAGGTAACTGAAATCGAAAAGTTTTATCACGTTACAGCTGTCTATGAACGAGGTGAATCTATACCCTCCAATGTCATAACAGTCGGCCAAATTGCCGAGCTTGCCCTTGACCCTAAACCGGGAGTTCATCATGAACCGGTGAATGTTAGAATCTCGACTGATACCGACAGAGTAACTTTTCATTATACGACAGACGAATCTGAACCGGATGAAAACTCTCCCGTTTATACGCAGCCTGTTGAAATTGATTATCTGACTGAACTTAATGTAATGGCTGTCAGAGAAAACTGGAGGCCTAGTTTTGCCGGGGACTTCTACCATATACTCTACGCTCCGCAAGAGCTTCGCGCTCAGGAACAGAGTTTTGATGCTCATCTCAGTTGGAACGAACCTTGGTCACCCGATGATGATTCCGTTCTGATGAGCGGCAATACGCAAGTAAGGAGCAGGCTGAATGACCCCAAAAGACAAGTCGTTAATAATGAAAGTAACAGATCATCTCTTAGGAGCAGAAACAGAACGGACACCCGCTCAAGTCAAACCACAGAAAGATCATATCTATTAGGATACAATATCTATAGGTCTATTGATGGCGGAAACTATGAACAAATCAATGAAGAAATCATTCCTGCCCGCAGCTACATCGATAATAATCTGGAAAAAGCCGAGTACAGATACTACACAACTGCCGTTTATCAGCCCGGAGAATCCGGAAAGTCAAATATTGTAAGAATACAGATTACAGGAGAAACGGATGTTCAGCAGGAAGAAGCTGTCCCCTTGGTAACTCAGCTCAATCCGGCCTATCCAAATCCTTTCAACCCGGAAACTATGCTGTCGTTTACCCTGAAGAACAGCGGCCCTGCAAAACTGCAAGTATTTGATATCACAGGAAGGCGTGTAAAGACAGTCCACGATGATTACACCGAAAAAGGGTATCATCAGTTTGTATGGGACGGCAGCAGCGATGAAGGAAGAAAAGCAGTCAGCGGAATATATTTCTACCGTTTAATAACAGCAGACTATAAAGAAGTCAGAAAAGTTATCCTGCTGAAATAAAATAGTAAGCTAAAGCAGATTTCGGCATCATTTTTTCAGAGGTCTGCAGTTGCTGCAGGGAATGGTGAAACGCTGCGCGTGGATTTGGCGGTTTGACGATTTGACGGTGAACAGTGAACGAAAACAATGTACGATTTACGATGTATGATGTATGATGAGGTGACGGAGATGCAGGGCAAGAATGCATAGTAATAATAAAGGTTGCTTTGTGGTTTGCATATTGCATGGTAGTCAATAGTATAGCGAGTTTTATGGTGATGAAATAGTAAAATATGAATGGCCCAAAAAAAATTTTAAAAAAATAAAAAAAAGGACGATTTAGTAACCTTGGCCGTTTTCTCTTTGATAGTCAAGGAGTTACGCGGTTACCTTT
>PWNZ01000051.1 GCA_003564135.1 Candidatus Cloacimonadota bacterium | reverse complement strand
TGAGGGTCGATAGTAACCTTCGAAGCAGCAGGTGCAGAGCTGATTCCTGTTGAGATTAAAGATGATGGCATTGATCCGGATAGGGTAGAACAGGTAATAAATACTACTAAGCCAGAAAAAATTAAGATGATCTATATAGTTCCCGATTTCCAGAATCCAACCGGAATAACTATGAGCTATCAAAACCGGGTTAGGTTATTAGAAATAGCTATAAAAAATCGGATAATCATTCTCGAAGACGATCCCTACAGTAAGCTGAGGTTAAACGGTGAAAAAATGGAAAGCTTCTATCAAATCTCCAGAGAAAAATTTAAGAACAAAGATGTAGTTATTGCCGTGCGTTCATTTTCAAAAATTATCGGGCCGGGACTACGGTGCGGGTATGTTTTAGCTGACAGAGAAACGATTGCCTATATGAATTCCTGGTTGCAAAAAGAACTCAATACCACTGATCGCATTAGCCAAAGAATAGTTGCCGCTTTTTTGAACAGTAACTACCTACCTAAACAGCTGGAAAAGATTAGGAAAACCTATGCTCCGCTCAGAGATCAGATGATTGCGTCTTTAAACAATTGGATGCCCGAAGGTGTAACCTGGACGGAACCTGAGGGCGGGATGTTTGTCTGGGTAACGTTACCTACAGCGATTAACTCAGATAGACTGTTCGATAAAGCAATTACCGAGAAAGTTGCCTTCCTGCCGGGCAGTAAATTCTATCCTAAAAACCATGAAAAATTTAATGGAATGAGATTAAACTTTACTTATCCAACCAGAGAACAGATCAGAATAGGCGTAAAAAGATTAGCGAAGGTTGTGACGGATAATAAATAGCATGAGCTTCTATAGTTAGCTTTGGAGTCCCAGACGGAGATATGTCTGTCTGGTTTTTGTTAGACACTCTACATGGCATAGTTAATAGCCATACAGAAATACTACCAAGGGGGTCTTTTATCAATTATGAGTGTTCTTATCCGCTATCAATATAGACCTACAACTTAATTCTATCAAGAACTATTTTCTATGGAGGATCTCCCCACCAGCCTAAAGGGCATTTAATACAATACAACTTTCGGTCGGGTAAGCTTATGTTGAATTATCGGGACAGTATCTAGTTCCGGGCTTATTGCCATCGCCTTGCCATTTAGGGTCACGAGGGGTTGACCTGTCGTGCCCTTTCACTTTTACATCTTTTCACTTTGCCATACTATAACCTCCTGTAGAAATTTCACTTTTTGTAGAAATTATGTAGATTTAAACCGAATGGATATCTATATAGTTACCAGATATATCAGTAATATATGTCAAGTTATTTGTCTTTTTCAATAAAACTACTTGATTTAATAGATTTGTTCAGTGGAGGATTTGCTATTAAACTCCCTTTTCTATTTCGTTTATTTCTTTGGCTATCCCATATCTCCGGCTCACGAGTCTTCCTCCATAATTTCATCAATAGATCTCTGTAATCTTTCAGGGTCTTTATAGAACAGTATAGCTGTATCCTTTACATCCTTAAGTCTGCCAGTATCAATCTCGTCTAAGCCGGTTGTTTCAAGGTGATTCTCTATGAAAGACTCGTCATGGTCTCTGAAAAGTTGACCTACCGCTACATTGAGAAATGCAGCAGTTACAAGTTCAATATTCCGGAAGCATAAAACAACTTTCTTGTTTTCTTGCAAAGCCTTATTAACCGGTACATACACTTTCTCCCCGTCATCAGGGTCAGTACAAAGACTGCCCCCGATCGAATTATATGCCCTTATTGTTACCTCTTCCATATATCTGTCCTTTAATAGGATTATCCTCGACAATGAGGTGATTAAGTTTCCTGTGTTTCTAATGTCTCCCGCAGATAAAAAGCCCGAAACGCCTGACCACTAAATTGTTAAGATTTGTAGGGACAGGATACCATACTGTCCAACAATTTAGTGGTCAGGTCAGTATTTTAATCATCGTCTCGGGTGTCTACTTTTTCGACCAAGCACTTTCTTTAATCATGGGCGTTTCTTATAAGACAATCTTTATCAAGAACCCCTCAGATCAGGGCGAAAAAATAATGAGAAGACTAAGATTGAATCAGTGCTTATAACACTTCCCATCCGGATCAATAAAAAGGATATGAAATTCTCGTCTCTTTCGATAGCCAATAATACGAAACTTGTCCTTGCAGTGTAGTATGATGAATTTTGTGTCCGGTAGTAGATAAGAAACGTCAGGGTTTAACTGATCACCACCAATCAACTCTGAACCACCTTTAGTTCTACTGGCAGCGTATATCTCTTTCCAAGTTCTTTTCCCAGTAGTAAACACTTTTTGAGAAAATGTTTTATAATAGATATGTTTTTTACTATTTAGGCTGTACTTATCGTGCAAGTTGTCAAAAATAAAAGAAGGGGTGAGATTGTCGTCACTCTCACTTGAAAGGTCTGAGGTAATATGGTCTTGAATCTTAGTTTTATTGATTCTACTCATGATTTAATTCTTGTCTTGAAATACTCTGCCATATCTTTCCTATCAATAACCTTTGAAGGGGTTTTTTCAGCTTTTTGGAATGGTGGCTCTCGGTGAGTTGCTTCTCTCAAATCCCAAGCTGATTGTCTTCCGAAGACATTATAGATTTCATCTAGGAACTCAATTGTCGATGGGTCTATCTTACTCTCTTCTTTAGGAATATCTATAGGGTTACGACCATAACGTTTATAGCTGTAATAAAGCTCGGGGACAACTGGCCCATGAGTCCAAGCTTCTATCTGCTCCCCAAAAAGCGGTTCATCATAAAGGGCCAAATGAAATCCTTGTGAATAATACAATAGCTTTTGTATCTTCATCGGGCAGATGTTATCATCTTCTGCTTGGCTTATTAAGAAGTAATTAGCTATGTCCTCACAACTGTACGTGCGCATTGTAAACCTCCTCTTTCTTTTGAAGATATGGTATTTAACTGACGGATACTGTCAATAATATTCGTAACAGCGTGGATAATGGTCCTCGTTTGATTTAGGTGATTCGTACTGATGTCCTTCAATCAAGAGATACTATTTACCCCTACATTCATCAATCATTTGATCAATGTATAAATCGTATAAAATCTCATCTTCCTCGTTATAAGGTCGTGTAAAAGGATCTTGTGACCTGAGACCGGCACCATCCAATTCTATATCTGAACAGCTATGCGAACCCTGAGGGTATTCCCAAATATTAAACAGAGCCTTTATCTCTTTGTTGCATTTAGAACAATAAAAATAAGCTTCTGACTCATAACGACAATCATCTCCCAGCTTTCTAGGGTGGCGTTCTACTAATTCATATTCAAGTTCATCTTCTAAGATACTCTGTTCATTTACGGTATCACAGCATTCGCATTCGAACTCAACTTTAATAGATTTAGTTTTGTTTGAAATGATCTGATTTACTTGGAACTTGAGATCTGAAGGAACCTTGATCCCAAGTAGATCATCTATACCATTTATAAACTGTTTCAGATTGTACATCCAGATTCTTTTACCGTTGTTATCATACATCTCTCGTATTAGATCGTGTAGTGGATTATTTATACTTTTATTTTTATCAAGTACACACCAATCTCCCTTTTTAATATCATTTGTAATCAACACTACATTACTATCTTGTAATTTAGCTACTCCTAATATCTGTTTCCAGATAATCAAATCACCCAACTTCTGAGTACCTTCTTTCTTGTCATTATTGTAATCTTCAAAGCCAGGTGGTATCCGCAACTCGTACCTTAGTTTACCTTCAGCTGCTATGGATAGAATTTTTTCAAAGTTATAGTACTCTCCAACCTGGAAATACGTTTTGATAAGGTTCATAATAGGATCATTCGTCTGGTATCCCTTAATTAATTTGATTTTCTCCCGTTTTTGTTCCTTGAATATTTTAGTTAAACTAGTTGTGTTTTTATTGATAGTATCGATAGTACTATTAATGTCATTTAGAGAATCCTTGCTAATGAAAGGGTGCATCAATATCTTATTAACTTTATGTTTTAAACTAACAATTTTATTGATAATTACCGAATAATCTTTGACAAGAGGTTCGTACAGATTAAGTACTCCTTCTATGGCTGATGAACGATTTTTCAAGAATTCATATTGGACATGTTCCGGTAACCATAGTCTTTCCCCCATGTGATTAAAAGCTTCACCCAATGACGTTAAACCATCATTAGTCAGTAAATAAAAGTCGAGAAGAGCTGAGGTGTCAAATACAAATATGCAATTATTCCACAGCTTTTTCTCAGCATCAACATTATCCAGTGTGTATATGTCGTATGACGTTGCGTCCATTAGCTACTCCTTTATTTCTTAATGCCTGTTCTTATTGTCTCTTGAGATTGGTTATAGTACTTCTCTCAGAATATCTCTCTATAAGAGATTGTTATTTAGTAAACTGCATCGATAAGAATGTTTATCCTTGTCAACGATATCTATTCTCGAATCAACAAGAAATTTGATCATATTTATTGCCTTGAGCTTGCCATTTTGGGTCACGAGGGGTTGACCTGTCGTGACCTTTCACTTTGACGTCTTTCTTTTCTGCCATTCGATAACCTCCCAATTAAGATTATCACATCGGTACAACATTCAAGGAGTTTAACTGCCTTAAATAATTGACATAAGTTTAAGTGTTTACAATCAGATATTATGTCAAGTTAAATCAACAGTTAACAAGATGAATATCAGTATTTTAGTGTAATATGACTTGATTCCGTATTATCACAAGCGAGTATTTACCTAACCCGGACAAACCGGAACCAAATACCTAACCACGAATGAACACAAATTACAACACAAATATTGCAGTAGATTTCCGGAACGCTGAATTCATTCGGCTGGTCCGCTGGATTTATCCGGCAATAAGTAACTTTTCATTACCGGAAAGATGAATTGACATAATATGCCACCTGAAGGCGACGTGCCAGCCTCTAAATGCAGCGTTCCGGCACACTTATAGCAAACAATGCCCCGGCGTAGTCACTGTAACTGCATTATCTGAGTTCAATATTCTGCCAAAAAATACACGAACTTAATCGATAAGGTACTAACCCGGCCAAGCAGGAAGCAAAATTGGTTTTACGACCCCTGTAGGGACAGAGCCTGCCTTCGTGAAAATTGAGAACACTGCGCCTGTCCACAAAGCGAGGCTCTC
>PWNZ01000011.1 GCA_003564135.1 Candidatus Cloacimonadota bacterium | reverse complement strand
GACACCCAAAGGTATGATTAAAAATTGCCGGCTAAAGCCGGCGTGCCAACCGACTGAAGTCAGCGTTCCATTAATCTGCGGAATCTGAGAAATCTGCGGGAGAAATTTTAAACATAGTAAACGTCCATGACATCCCCAACCACGAACCACGAACAAAGAACCAAGCAACCACGAACTACCCCATCAGTGTTCTTATTTTTCTTCGTGTCATTCGTTGTCCACAATTTGAAGGTGACCGTTTAATCTTATCCGGACATCCTTGAACATCACTATTGACAAAACAGGTGGATGAGAATGTTAGCATCACAATAATCTAAATTAATAAGTTAATCTATAATAAGAGGAACTAATGACAGTATTGCACCTTTCATTTATCGATGGGGAAATTTTACTCTGGGGAGAGTCAGGGGGAATATGTGATATCAAAACGGTCAGGAAAGCTTGCAGAAAGTTAGCTGGTTTCTCCGGTCTTCCTAAAAGAAATTTAACTGTATGGCTTCCTGCAAAAGGAGGTAAGAATCCTCAACCTCTGCCTTCTCATTCCGTGCTCGGTGATGCACCGTCGGGCAGATATAAGGTAAGACTGCTTCCCTTTTCTGCCGGAGCCGTCAGTCTTAACTTTGATAAGCTTACCGACTTGTTATTAATAAAGTCAGCCGGAATCCCTTCGGGTACGGATGTCATTTTGGGTAACAGCATTTTATGGACGGCTAGTCTTTTTGACATAGGTATGGATATTGTCATAAAGGAGCTATTTGTTCCCACTTTAGAGAAGCAGGATAATGATTACTATTCACGGTGGCAGCCTTTGCCTGACGAAACTGCCGGCCGGTATATAAAACAGCTGCAAAATGAGATGCCGGATGTCGTAAGATGCTGCAGCAAAGACGACGAAAGCCCTCCGATGATACCACGAGAAATCGTATTATTACGTATGTTGGAGTTGATTGTTGATAATTTGGTCTGGAGGGATAACATAACAGACGGGGCATCACTCAAAAAAGAAAGCGTTCACGATGCCTGGCTAAACTCTCTTACTTCAAAAGACAGAAATATAAAGTGGGATAATCGTGATGAAATAGAATCTTTTTATAGTCAGATTTCCGCATGGAACAGACAGGTTCTACTCGTTGCTCAATCACCTATAAAGCTCTGTTTCAGGCTTTCCGAACCTGCTTCCGACAGAGGCAAGTGGAAACTTGAATACCTCCTACAGTCGAAGATAGACCCAGGAATCATTGTCCCCGTTTCAGCAATATGGAGCAAGAAAAAGAATGATCTTGAAACGTTAAAAAAAATTGGATTTGATAGTATGGAGTTGCCGCTGATGCTATTGGGGCAGGCAGCCGGTCTTTATCCGCTTATAGGTGAAAATCTTAAATCCAAGAATAGCGGCTATATGAGCTTAGATTCAAATCAGGTACTGACCTTTTTGTTCGAATATGCTGATATACTGACCCGTATGGGCTTTTCTGTTCTGTTGCCTTCTTGGTGGAAAGGCCGAACAACCGAACGCAAACTGAACCTGAATTTAAAGGTTAAAAGCCCGCAGCTTGAAAGCAATGCAAGGATGGGACTCGACAGAATACTACAGTTCAATTACAAAGCAAGCTTGGGCGGAGAAGAAATGACCCTCAAGGAACTGAACCAGCTCGCCAAAATGAAGTCTCCATTAGTTAAGATTCGGGGCGAGTGGGTCTTTATTGATCCCAAAGAGATTCAAGGATGTATCGATTTCCTCAAAAAACAGGGCGAAAAAGAGTTACGTGTAGACGATTTAGTACATACAGCCTTAGGAAACAGACAAACACCGGTGCCGGTCGAAAATATCAGGGCTGAAGGATGGGTCGGCAAACTACTTGACGGATTGTCGAATAAAAAAGGATTTGAGCAGCTGAAACAGCCGCAGAAGTTTTCCGGTAAGCTTCGCCACTATCAGCGTAGGGGATATTCATGGCTCTACTTTCTGAAAAAATGGGGCTTCGGTGCCTGCTTAGCAGACGATATGGGATTGGGCAAAACAATTCAGACTTTAGCACTTATCCGGCAGGACATCAACAACGGCGAAACGAAACCGGTCTTGCTAATCTGCCCTACTACCGTTATTAATAATTGGAAAAAGGAGACCGAAAAGTTTACTCCCGGCTTGACGGCAACCGTTCATCACGGTTCGAATAGAATCAAGGGGAAGAAATTTACGGTAATTGCCAAAATAAATGACCTTATAATTACGAGCTTCGGCCTGTTATATCGTGATTTGGATAGTTTTAAGCAAGTTGACTGGGCAGGAATTGTAGTTGATGAAGCACAGAACATCAAAAACTCGCAGACAAAAGCGTCAAAAGCTGTCCGCTCGCTGAAAGGTGATTATCGTATTGCCCTGACAGGAACTCCTGTAGAAAACCATGTCGGCGACCTGTGGTCTATCATGGACTTTCTCAATCCGGGGATGTTGGGAAATATCACCTCTTTTAAGCAGCTTTTTCATAAACCGATCACTCTTTACCGTGATGAAAATGCAGCCCAAAAACTTAAAAAAACTGTTACACCTTTCATCTTACGAAGGCTCAAGACAGATAAAAACATAATAAAAGACCTCCCTGATAAGATAGAAAGTAAAGAATACTGTACTTTGACTAAGGAGCAGGTCAGTTTATACAAGGCTGTTGCCGATGAAGTTATAGCTCAGGTTCAAGAAGCTGAAGGTATCGCTCGTAGAGGTTTGGTTTTGTCTGCCCTGACAAGACTTAAGCAGGTTTGCAACCACCCCGTCCAGTACTATCAGGATAACTCGGAGCTGCACGACAGATCGGGAAAACTGAAACGAACTATTGAGTTACTTACCGAGATTTATGCGAATGGAGAACGAACCCTGATATTCACTCAGTATTATGAAATGGGCGCCATCTTGCAGCAGGTTATTCAGCAGCATTTCGGTAAAGAAGCCTGTTTTCTGCACGGAAAAATTACTAAAAAGAAAAGAGATGAGATGATTCATAGATTCCAAAACTCCCAAGACGCTCCTTTCTTCTTTATTCTCTCGCTGAAAGCAGGCGGAACCGGAATAACACTCACCAAAGCTAATAATGTAATACACTATGACCGTTGGTGGAATCCGGCTGTAGAACAACAGGCTACAGACAGAGCATTTAGGATTGGACAGCACAAAAACGTGCAAGTCCATAAACTTGTAGTAACGGGAACCTTAGAAGAAAAAATTGATGAACTGATATTGCAAAAAGAAGAGATTGCCAAAAAAGTTGTCGGCTCAGGTGAGGCATTTCTTAGTGAACTCTCGAACACCGAATTCAAAAAATTAATCACACTTTCACAAACAGTTCAAGGAGATGAATAATGAGATACTATTTTGACAGATGGTACACCCCTACAACACCGGTTGCAGTTAAAGGGGGAATTAAATCAAGCGCCGATAAAAGAAAGATTGCCAAAAACTGGTGGAGCAAAAAATGGCTGGAAGTGCTCGAGAGCTTTCATATTGGAGCTCGGCTAAGCAGAGGCAGGTCCTATGCGAGAAGAGGTCAGGTGATGAGCCTGAACATTGAAAAAGGGGCAATTATTGCCAATGTTCAAGGCTCTACCTACGAACCTTATAAAGTGGAAATCAGTTTCAAACAGTTCACTGAAAAGCAGTGGGACGAAATAATAGATAATCTCAAAGAAAAACCGATCTATTGTGCTCAATTGATTAACGGGAAAATGCCCGATGATATCGAAGACCTGTTTACCGCTCTGAACCTGACCTTGCTGCCCGGCGGGTGGAACGACCTTGAATCCGAATGTTCCTGTCCGGACTGGTCTAATCCTTGCAAACATATTGCCGCTGTCTTTTATCTGATGGCTGAAGCTTTTGATAAAGACCCTTTCCTGCTGTTCGAATTAAGGGGAATGAATCAGACTGAAATTATGGAGCAATTGGGGAACGTGGCAACAGCAGGAAACATTGTTGAAATTCCTGATGAACCTCTTTCATTAGAACACGACGCTTTTTGGGGGAAAGAACAAAAACGGTTAAACTTGCCTGCAGGCAAAGTTAATATCCATGCCGCTATACCTAAAAGATTAGGAAGCCTGAGCTTTTGGCGGTCAGACATCGATTTACTGAGCTTTATGGAAAAAGTTTATCATACCGCCTCTGCCTCAGTGCTGAAGATCAAAGAAAAGAAAATCGATATTGAAGAAAGCTGATAAATAACTCAAACTCCGCATTGAGAATGAACATGCCCTATGTAATTTCATATTGAAAAGACATCTTCCCTACCTGACCCGGACAAGCCGGAACCAAAGTTTAGTGACACTCTAAACGCTAATCTCTTCAATCAGAACCTATCAGGTTAATCAGGTCATCAGAGTTCTATTTCCACGAACCACGAACCACGAACCAACAACCAACAACCAACTCATCAGTATTCTATTTTTTCTCAGTGCCTTCGGTGTTCTAAGTGGTCATCAATTTCTTTTTTCTTTTTTTTCCATCCTTCCCTAATTTACTATTCTACTAATATACTCATTAATTCTACATTTTAAATTCTACATTTTAAATTAATTCATATTACTCTTTCAATCACTCATTTTATCCATTCATCACGGTGTCCCTTCTGTGCACAACGGACGGCTCGGCCGCTAAAAAGTAACAGCCCGGCGGTCTGCTATACGAAAAAACAGCAACTGTGGTATCGTTATCGACTGACGGGTTGGAGTTAAGCAAAATAGTGTCCTAGAAAAATCGAAGAAGTCCAAAAACAAGAAACTGATGAGGAAAAAGAGTCTTCTTTGATTTCTCTTCTTTCTCAAAGTTATTGACAAAAATAGAAGCATATAGATAGTGGATCTATAGTCGTTTGGACTTAATGAAATAAGAGTGGAAAGGAATTGTCCTTAACTAACATGTTAAACAAGGAATTGGAATTCAGACCAAGACCTGATACTTAACTGATTTTATTGACTAAATGTCGATATCATGGTAAAAGAATAATATAAACAATTATTCTTATCCCTCTAATTGAGCGGTATAAGAACAATGACTACACACAATTTGTATGCTATTTTGCAAGAACATAAAGAGAAAAGAAACATTTAGGTAGTAAGTCGAATGAAAGTAATATCTATACGGGAAAATCCTGAATATAGAGACCAAGGAATCAAATAT
>PWNZ01000049.1 GCA_003564135.1 Candidatus Cloacimonadota bacterium | reverse complement strand
GCTCTTAGCCCTAATCTGCTAATCTCCTAACCCGAACGAGCCGGAACCAAATTAAGTACGGACAGGACACCGTGCCTGTCCTTTGCCTGCCATTAACGCTTTCTTCACTTGAGGACAGGCTCAGTCCTGTCCGTACAATATTCTGCCAAAAAAAGCAGAATATTATTGATAAGGTACTAATCTACTAATCTACTAATCACCTACTTAATAAACGTCGCTCTGCCTGTAGCGACTAACTCATCATTGAAGTGCAGGTTATACATATAGAAGCCGGTGGCGACATATCTGCCCCGCTCATCTTTACCGTCCCAGAAGACATTGTATTCCCCCTTGGTGATATAGGCATCAAAGACCCGCCTGACAAACTGCCCTTTGACATTGTAGATTTCGATTACCACTTCGCCGGATTCGGGTGCTTCAAAGGAAATAGTCGTACCCGTGCTGCTGCGTGTCTGACCTGACTGTCTGTCGGAATGCAGATATGTAACAGGATTAGGGAAATTCCGCAGATTAAACTCGCCGTCTCTAAGTCTCTCCGTCACTCCCTCTCTTTCTTCCTCCTCGATGCTTGTCGTTACAGATGGCCACTGATACGCCCCTATATCTATCCTACCATTCACCACCCGCGGATTCCCCGCTAGGTCAACCGCAGGAAACTCAAAATCAGGTATATCCAATGTCCCCGCCCCGCGGGCCGGTGAATCTTTAGAAAGCATATAAGGATAGTCGGGATTGACATTTTTACCTGCCCATGAAGGCTCTAAAGTCATATTACTGAGGTCAAAATCTATATTAGCTTCACCTCTAAAATGTCTGATGCTGTCTAAACCGTCTCCTAAGATTGAGTGTGAAAACCGAACATTCATCGGCAGGTCAGGTTGGTTAATAACTATGTTGTTGGGCTTATTCCCGTAAATAATAGAGTTTATTATCTCTAAATCCAGTCCTAAAACTAAAGAAAGCCCGCCACCAAAAGGTTCATCTTCTATGGTAATATTATTCCCAATGGTTGCGTTGATCAGTCTGACTTTGGTATAAGGATACTTCTGATGAGGCTGGCCTCCGTATATTAGAAAATTGCCCCATATTGAAGTTTCCGGCCATTCAATTTTTCCGACTGTTCCGTCGGTTATTTCCAGATTGACAATAGTTGTTTTTAAAGGTTTTTCCATAGCTGTAACGGCACCATGACTCATCGAATTTCCAGCTCTTATCATCGGATTACTGATGTTTTCTATATCCCTGAATCCGGTAATTCGCAGATTTTCTATATAACCCCAGACCTTGTCAGAGTGTCCGTGTGCAAAGTAAGCCGAAACAAAGCCGGTACCACCTCTGCAGTCTCTGATTTCTATATTTTTACATTTTTTATTAGCAACATACATTAGATATATTGGCCCGTGTAATTCCGATATACCATTGTACACATTAATGTTCTCAATTTCAAAGTCAAACGCCGGATATACTTTTATACCTGAAGGTTCTCGTCTGATAGGCCAGCTATCGGGTTTCTTGTTTATATAACCACCGTTGATAATAGTAAAATTCTTGATTGAAAAATTTGAACGGTAATCCCTGGTTTCTTGTAGCTGCCGGAGACCTTTTACGGCACTGAAACCCCAACCATCAACTTCTATATCGAGAATTGTATTCTCGCGGCTTTCTCCGATAATGTTTGTATTACAGCGAACCATCACCGGAAATATCTGATTATTAAGACTTTTGGAATAGACACCGTCAGCAACGAAGATATTTCGCCGCTGTTCACAGTCATCGTCGATTTTTATTGATGCATACATAATTGTTTGCAAGGGGTCATCAGGTGTCAGACCGGTATTATTATCACAGCCGTCGGCACTTACATACAGGTCGGCTTTAACAGGCTCAATCTTGGCATTCAATATTTCAAGCCGAAAATCATCAGGCACGGTGTATTGAAGATGGGAAATAAAGACCTGTTTGTCCGGGTCGGGATCTACTACAGTAAAAGTATCAATCACTATCACGTCCTGGACCAATTCTCCCAGTAGAAGGTCAGCACCAATTCCGGAGTAGTTTAGATAGATACTGTTCAGATTCGCATTACAAAACTTTACCCCTACACCTCTAACACCACCAATAGCATGTACAGCATGATTATATCTGAAAGTGTTGCCTGCAAGAAACACATAACCGGCATCAGAATCGGGGAAATGAAGCAGTCCGGCACCTGCATGTGCTCTGTTCTTCTCTATAAGACAGTCAATTATCCTTGCGGCCGAGCGTCTTACAGATATACCGCCTCCATACATGTGGGAGATATTATCAGTTATAATACAATTACTGATAGTCGGCGAACTGGCCAGAGCGGCAGACCGAGCAAAAATTGATATCCCGCCTCCGTCTATATGATTGTTAGAGTATCCGTTGGTTATTGTTAGACCGTTTAAAACAGCATCATTTGATTCATTATTTTCGAATCTTACTACCGTTTCCCTTTGCATGCCGTCAATAACTGTCTCGCGGATTAGACTCCTGTCATCGCTTTCTATTCCATACAGACTGGTAATAACAATATTTTTCCCCCAATAATTTATGTTCTCGTAATAGACACCCGGATAGACAAGAAGGGTGTCTCCGTCAACGGCGGCATCAATGCCTTCCGTGATAGTGGTGAAATCGCCTGTCCCGTCCTGTTTGATTTCCCAGAGATTAGAGTTGAGTAGTGAGTAGTAAGTTGTGAGAATGAGCAAGCTGAGTATTAATAATATGGTTTTCATTGTTACTCCCCTTTTCAAAATTTTAAGATGCTATCTGACGATTAACATCTTACGGGTTATCGTCTCTTCAGCAGTTTCCAGTCTATAGAAATAGATACCGGAACCAACTTTCTTGTTGTTACTGTCTCTGCCGTTCCAGCCGACAGTATGGTCTCCCCGGTTAACCTCTCCGGATATCAGAGATTTGACCAGTTGACCACGAATATTATATATATTCAAATCAACCCGCATTGTCTTTGGCAGCGCTAATGATATACTTGTCCGTTTATTATCACTGATACCTGTTCTAAGATTAAACGGATTGGGATAATTTTGCTCAAGTCTTAACAAAGGCTGTATAGGCTGTTCTTCTTGCGCGGCTAAAGAAGAGCCTCCCCTGGAAGCTCCACTTTCTAAGTAAACAAAAGTGTATGCCTGACGTCCTGGTTTCAACACCTGCGAAGAATAACTGCCTGTAGAATTATCACGCGCATTGACTACACTTATTACTTCATCTTGTCTCGATTCACCGCGATGAAGTACAAAACTCAGATCATCATCGCTGCCGACAGAACCTGTGTATGCCAGCAGCCTGAGCGGATAGCTGCCTTCAAAAACAACGGCTCCGACACATCGATCCGCCGCATAAACACCTACCTCAAGCAAATCGCTGTCATCATCAATACCCTGAATAAAGAACTCTTCATATTCGATACCGTCTCTAAAACTGAAGTACTCGGGCACAGGACGATTGAAATGATAATCAATACCGGCTGCTAAACTTTCTCTCTGACCTGTAGTCCAGTCAAAATCAAAGTCGTATTCTTCACCCTCATAAGGGTTCTCGTAAAAGATAACCATATACATCTTACCGTAATAAGCATATATTTCAGGGTCTATTATCCATTCACCGGTACCGGCATCCCTATGTAAACCTCCATCCTGACCATGTATTGAATATATGTATTCTTCATAATCCTGAATAGCATCAAACAGGCTCTGAGTCTCTTGATACCAATATCCGATCCAATAAACTTCCTGCTGTTCACGCAGGGTAACTGTGCGAGAACGCGGCTCCCAAGGTCCGGAAGCTTGTAAATAGTGCGGCTGTAGATCTATTACATTAAAATTGAACAGATAACCGTTGGCACTGTTAAAAGAAAATGCTTCCGGCGGGTCCCAAACATCTAAAGCATAGTCATAGGACATACTTACAGGATCTCCTTCTTGATGATCTCTCTGAACACTCTCAATACCGCTGTCTTCGCATAGGATTTGCTCTAATAGATCTGATGTATGCGGCCAATACGACTGCACCTCAAGCCTGGGAAATGATTCATAATGAATAGTACTGTTGATAGTGTGATTGCGGTAAAATTTAACATGCTCATCCTGTTCTAACGGTGAGTTCTCTTCTATAGGCTCCGGCTGCCATTGAAGGTATGGGTAACTCTTCAATACGTAAGGATTATTGTTCTCAGTACTCCAATTGCTCCACACATTATCAAAATCCCAATTATCAAAGGTATAATAATTCATTAACTCATACGTTGTCTTGCCTTCGCCACCAGCAGATTCTTCTTGACCGGAGGATTCGGTGTCCCAGAAGGAATTTTCAATTATTCCTGTGCTCGAACCTATTAGTCCACCTACATTTTCTTCACCAGTGACAATGCCGGTGCTGTAGCTGTTGGTAATTGATGCTTGACTGATGAGCCCCACAAGACCACCAACATCGCTCGAACTACCCATAACATTGCCGGTACTGTAACAATTATCGATACTAGTACTTGAGTCTTTGACCCATCCTACTAAACCACCAACCATTATGCAACTACCTTCAACGTTACCAGTACTGTAGCTAGCCTCTATTGTGGCTCCCGCATAACTTACACCTACCAATCCACCCACAGGTCTATGCCCATATACATTCCCTGTGCTATAGCTGTTAGATATTTTGCCATGCTGAGTCCGATTTCTTCCTGCAAGTCCTCCAACATAAGCGTGACCAATAACAAGGCAATCACTGTAGCAGTCTTCAATAATAGAATTATTGTAACCCACTAACCCACCGGTATATTGACCAGAAGCCGAAACAACTCCAGTACTGTAACAGTCAATTATTGATGATGTACTGGCAGTAAGTCCAACTAGACCACCAGTATACAAATGACCTATAACAGTTATATCAATTAGAGCAACATTCTTGATTATCGAATTTCTAATCAAACCGAACAAGCCAATTGCTACGTCTTCTTCCTGGTAAGGTCTGTTTATCAATAGGTTTGAAATTGTAAACCCATTGCCACTAAATACACCACAGAACGGATTGTAAGTTTCGAACCCTATCGGCTTCCAACCTTCATCCTCATTCCAAGGAGCAATATCTAAATCAATGTTCGACTCAAGCCTGAAATAATGTGGATTATCGATGGACCCCAACTGTCCTCTTATGTTATTAAGATGGGTTGGAGTGTCAATTAGATATGGGTTTTGTTCTGTTCCGTCACCACCTGCAAAGAGTCCTTGTGGTTCACAGCAGAGGTTTCGTAGCAGCATAGGGTATCCATC
>PWNZ01000124.1 GCA_003564135.1 Candidatus Cloacimonadota bacterium | reverse complement strand
GTTACACAGAAATCAAGCTCAAGATGAGCTTGTTACACAAAAACACCAATGAACGCAGGTAGCCAAGTGTAGGGGCGAATATTATTCGCCCGCTGGATTCAATGAACGGATTTAAACATAGTAAACGTCCATGACTGTGAAAAGTAATGTATAATTTACAATGTATGATGTATAATTTTAATGAAGACACCTAAGCCTATGATTATAACTTCTTTATTCCTCGGTGCTTTTTCGGTGTTCTCGGTGGCTGAAAATCAATTTTAAACATAGTAAAGGCTGGAGTTTTAATGTTACAAGTGAATGTCTTGTCTAAGGACATAATTAACAGAAAACGCTTAGAAGATTTTTTCAAGCATGGTCTCGAACATTGTGAAATTTATTTTTATGAAGAACCGAATGATCTGTTAGAAGCTGCTGCTAAAGACGAAAGCCAGCTAGTTATAATTGATAAAAAAAACCACAAACTGAACGTGTTGAGACAGTTGGACAAAGCATTATCGAAACTCAATGTGGTGACAGCTTTGGTGATGCCGGAAAATGCAAAAGTTGACTCCGAGAGGATCTTCCGCCGCTATCCTTCGGTGCTGCTGGTAATAATCGAAGGATTCGATTCGAAGACGTTGCTATCTTTTTTAAAGCTTCTGAATACTTCAAGATGTAATTTAGCTAGCAACCTTGAACCTTTATCCACGCTTGATCTTATAAATATCAATACCAATTCTGTTAAATACCGGCATAATATGTTTGAAATATTGAATAATACAAACGAAGGTATCTGGCTATGGGACATTGAAGAAAATAAAATCTATTTATCTGAACTGTTCAAAGAAAGTTTAGGTTATGAAAAAGATCAATTGTGTGATGATATCGAAATATTCGTTAACATGATCCATCCTGAAGATAAGAAATTGTTCCGTCAATCGGTCAGCGAATACCTGAATCACATAACCTCTTCATTTGATTTAGAACTAAGATTCAGAAATCAGGACGGGTCATATAGATGGTTTTTGCTCAGAGGTTATGCGACTTGGGATAAGTCCGGTAAACCGGTAAAGATGATAACCGTGCAGATGGATTTTGATGGTATTAAAAAAAGAATTGAGAAGCTGGAAAACCTGGCATTGTATGATCTGCTAACCGGCCTGCCCAACAGAAGCCTACTTTATGACAGGATACATACGGCAATAGTAAACAGCAGTCGTAACCACATGATGCTCGGCTTGCTATTCATCGACTTGGATGACTTTAAGAGTATTAACGATAATTATGGTCACACAGTTGGGGACATCGTACTCAAAAAGACTGCTAAACGCCTAAAAGACTCGGTCAGAAAAATTGATACCGTCTCCAGATTACACGGTGATGAATTCATTGTCGTGGTACCACTAATAACAAAGCCTGACGACATAAATAAATTCACCGACCGAATAAAAAAAGCCTTTAAAAGAAGTATGAGAATAAAAAATCAAGACTTAGCAGTCTCTTGCAGTATCGGATTCAGTATTTACCCCAAAGATGGCAATACTATCGAAGACCTGCTGGAAAAAGCCGACGCCTCAATGTATAAAAGAAAAAATATGTATAAAAACTTATACTCGACACAGAGTAAATAGTTGTCAGTTATTAGTTGTGAGGTATCAGTTACCGGTTGCCGATTGCTAGTTATCAGGTATTAGTTGCCGATGGTCAGGTATTAGTTGCTAGTTGTGTCAAGGGCAATTTAATCCCAAATAATGCAGCAGATTTCCGGAACGCTGAATTGGCTGCGTTCCTCGTCATGCTCGCTACGCTTCGGTTCACGGGGTAAACTTGCTCTGATTCTGCCAGTGTTCATAGCATCTTGATCTGATTCTGCTCTCAACGCTCAATTTCTCAGTGCCTTCGGTGTCCTCGGTTGCCATCATTTTCTATTTTTCCTTTATTTTATTATTTAATTCTAAAATCTACATTCTACATTCTAAATTATATATTATTACTATCTGCTCTCTGCTCTCCGCCCTCGGTTGCCGTAATTATCATTTTTACTTCTTTTTATTATTTAATTCTAAATTCTAAATACTAAATTGTAAATTATTATTTTATTGCTCTCAATTTCTCAGTGTCCTCGGTGGTTCATTATTCATTCTTCATTGCCGAAGGCCCTTCGCCCTCTGCCCTCCGCTTGCGGGCGGATAGCAGGTTCCTACATCCCGGCTTGCCCCAGATCATGGCAATGTGCCGTAAATATTTGATATATCAAGAAGTAAATTGTCAGGTATTCTATACGGTAATCTAAATAGATAACGACTGAACAATAATAACGGCAATATGTTAGTTGTTTTGGAAGATAAGTGATTAACTTCTTGACAGATTTAGAGTTCTTGAACATCAAAATATTAATTACATTATTTATGAATGTTAGCAATAAAAATAGATTATAGATTACCGGAACGATTTCCTCGCTTTATAGGGGATAAGTTTCACACGGTTGGTTAGCAGGAGTCAATATGGCAACCGAGATTCAAACTTGGGAGATTGTTGATGGCAAGATGAAACCGGTAACTTCAACACTTGCCGGGAACAGGAGAAGAAGAAATAGGCCGAGCTTTTCCGGGATAGTGACAGACCCAAGAATGCCTCTATTTTATAAGTTACTCCGTATTGTCTCTGCGTAAACATGTCGAAGAAAAGGTAATAAACAGAGCTTAAGGATAAAGCAATGATTATATTTGTGAAAAATTCTCAATAATCTTGACAGATTGGCTTGCCCCATTTGTGTTCACACAAGAGGAGAGAGAGATGTTAATACAATTCAGTGTCGAAAACTATAGGTCGTTTGATAAGAAAGTAACATTCAGTATGGTTGCGGGCAAGGGTAATGAACTTGAAGATCATGTCTTCAATCGTAGTAATATGTCACTTGTAAAAACTGCCGCTATATATGGAGCTAATGCCTCCGGTAAGAGTAATTTGTTTAAAGCGTTACTGTTTATGAAGCAATTTGTTGTCGGTTCAATGAAAACGATGCAGTCGGTAGATGAAATCCCTGTTATGCCGTTTTTGCTTAACGATGAATCACATAAGAACCCAAGCAGTTTTGAAGTAGTAATTTTTATTGCTAATAAACTTTTCCGCTATGGTTTTTCTACCGGGAAAAAAGAGGTCTTGGAAGAATGGCTCTTTGAAAAAGAGTGTAAACCCAAATCGCAAGAGATATGTCTATTCAAAAGATACAAGCAAACTATAAATACTCGTCACCCAAAGTTTAAAGAGGGTAATAAGAAACTGGACAGCTTTCTCAGAGAAAACATACTCTATATCAGTATGTTAGACAAATTCAACGGCACAATATCAAGGAGTATTTTAGAGTGGTTTTCTGATATTAATACTACTCAATCCGGGACAGATTTATCACATACAATAGTTCTTCTCCAAAACAATTTGGTTCACCAGGAATGGATTGATAAATTTATTCAAAAAGCTGATGTCGGCATTAAAGGTATTTCTTTGACAAAAGAGCCATTGTCTGAAGACGTTATAAATGGACTTAGAAAAATCTATGATGTCTTAATTGATGATGATAAGAAATCACCATTTACAAATGATAGAGACCTTGTCAAAACTAACCATACTTTCTTCAGTTCATCAGATAATACCTATAAAACTGTCGATTTCGATATGGTGAAGCAAGAGTCTGAGGGAACTAACAGGCTCTTTTCACTTGCAGGACATTTATACGAATCATTGACCAAAGGGAAAGTAATGCTCATTGATGAAATTGAAGCGAGCCTTCATCCCATGCTTGTAGATATAATCATAGGGCTTTTTCAATCTCAGGAAAGCAACCCTAACGGAGCACAACTCATCTTCACTACTCACAATACCGGGTTGCTTACGAATGATAGATTCAGAAGAGATGAAATCTGGTTTACCGAAAAAGATGAGTTCGGAGCAACAGACCTCTATTCCTTAAGTGATTATAGCCCCCGCAAAGATGCTTCCTATAACAAGGATTACCTGCGAGGGAAATATGGAGCATTACCGTTCGTTAATCTTGAAGATTTCATCTCCTCATTCAAAAAGTATCAAGAATCAGAATAGGCGGGTGTATGAGAGATAGAAATTGCGGATATGGCAGCAAGAGGAGAAAAAGAGAGTCACCGCCTGATTTGATTTTGATAGTTACTGAAGGAGAAAAGACCGAGCCGAATTATTTCAACAGATTTAGAGTTTTCCCCAAAGAAATTTATGAAGTTAAAGGAGTGGGACGTAATACTGTTAGCCTTGTTGAAAAAGCAAAAGAAACCGCCGAAAAAAGGAAAGAAGAAATTGCTGTAAAACAAAAGAGGAGAGTTAAACATATAAAAATGGAAGTTTGGTGTGTCTTTGACCGGGATTCTTTCACTGCCTACCAGTTTAACAGAGCTATAGAAATAGCGGAAAATCAGGGCTTCAAAGTGGCTTTTTCTAATGAAGCTTTCGAGTTATGGTACCTGCTTCATTACAATTATTACAATACCGGTATAACTCGAGATCAGTATAAAACAAAACTAACCGGCTGTTTGAGAAAAGAATATAAGAAAAACTCCGAAGAGATGTATGATGTGCTTCGCATGAAACAAAAAGACGCTATCAGGAATGCCAAGAAACTTGAGGAATACCAATCGGGAATTAGCAGTCCGGCAAAGAAAAACCCTTGCACAACAGTGTATAAGTTAGTTGAATATCTCAAGAGATTTACAGCCGGATATAAAAATACATTAGATGGCAAGCCGGTCAGTAAATCAGCTTTCTTCGTCAACTATGATAGCTATAAAAATAAAGGCAGAAAAGTCAAAATCAGATTAACTTGAGGTAAGCAATGACAAAATCGAAAATTGAATGGACGGAATGCACCTGGAACCCCATAACAGGTTGTACTAAACTGTCTGCCGGCTGTGAAAACTGTTATGCAGAGGTTATGGCAATCAGATTGAAAGCGATGGGGCAGGAAAAATATATAAACGGTTTTAAACTCACCCTGCATCCTAAAACGCTATCCGAACCTTACAAATGGAAGAAAAGTCGCATGGTGTTTGTAAATTCAATGAGTGATCTGTTTCATCAAGATGTACCGATAGATTTTATCCGGAAGGTTTTTCAGGTAGTCAAAGAGAATCCGCAGCATATTTTTCAGGTTCTGACAAAAAGGGCAGATATCCTTGAGGAATATGACCGCCAGGATTTTATTGAATGGCATCCGAATCTATGGATGGCAGTTACGGTTGAAAATACTAACACAATTTGCCGTATAGACAGCCTTAGAAATACCGGTGCAAAAGTCAAATTCCTAT
>PWNZ01000116.1 GCA_003564135.1 Candidatus Cloacimonadota bacterium | reverse complement strand
TAATTTCTATACGTATCCCTTGGGCGGCTACTAATGAAGGGAAAGTTTACTACGAGTTTGTGATTGAAAAGTTCTATTCAGATTTGGGGACTTGTCAGTCTATAGTAGAAAATTCCCCGGGGAGTTATGAGGTGACATTTGAAGATAAATTCCTGTCCTATACGGATGGGGTAATTGCAACAGGATACATAAACACAACGGGTGATGAAGATTAAAAGTGAAGATTACATTGAAGAGGTTGAGGATATAAGTTCATATCGGACACTTCAGAATAAAGTTTTAGTTAAGCAGCTTGTAGACAACACCATTAAGGAAATTGGAGGGGTGGAGATAGTCTTCCCCACTCACGTAAGAGTAGGGAAGGTTGCTGCACGGCATTCAATCAGGTATGGAGAGGTAATAATTGTGCCAGAGAAATTTGTTAAGAGAGGTTTTGGAAAGGATGCCACCAGGTGGGATACTGAAATAGAAGTCCTCCCAGGAGATATAGTGTGGTGTAGATATACTGCTTTTTTAAATGCTGAAAGGTTTACCGATGGGGAGCACATCTATTACGTGATAGATTATCAAGAACTTGTTGTAGCTAAAAGAGATGGAGATGTGATTATGCTCAATGGGTTTGTTTTGGTGGATGTTGTTAAGAAAGAGCAATCTCAGATACTTATAACAGAAAGAAAGGAAACCTCTATGGGAGTAGTGAAGTACAATGGAAGCAATAATAAGAGTTATACGTATCCGAAGTACGAAGATGCCGATATTGAGGTAGGTGATGCAGTCTATATGAATCCCGCCTCCTTTCATAAGCTGGAAGATGATCTATGGAAGGCTTTTGGAGAGGAGCTTTATTTTATTCAGAAATGTCACATACTTGGTAAGAAATGAAACGGAAAAAACCTCTAAAAAGAACTCCTCTGAAAAGGGGTGTTCCCAAAAAGGGAACTCTTTCAAGAGCCAAGAAGGATTGTTGGGATGCGTTTTCTCTTTTAACAAAACTCGAAAGGAGTCCTGATGGGGAGTGGAATAAGTGTTATACTTGCGATAAGGATATAAAGATAGGAACCTCGGACGATCAAGGCGGCCATCTATTCCCGAAACGAGCGTATCCGGTACATTATTTTCACGAAAATGGGGTGCGTCCTCAATGTTATCGTTGTAACATAAACATGGAGGGGAATAGAAATGTGTTCATTAAAAGGATGATCGAGGAAATTGGTCAGGAAGCTTATGATGAGATGTATGTTCATAGGCATGATAAAGTCAAGATTACTAAGAAGGAATATGAGGAGATGACCCGCCAATACAAAGATCGGATACGTCAAATAATAGAAAGATGATCTACTTCTTATGCCCATCATACTCTGCTTACCCCGACATACAGACCCTATGCCAACAAACAGGATGGGGAATACTTCATAAGCGTGGATTCGATCTTTACCTTAATGGAAAAAAACAAAAAATTACTTGGGCAATAGACAACGATTTCGGAAAAGACCTTGCTATCCGTTGGGGAGGTAAATTTACCGTTCCTATAAAAACAATAAACTCTCCCCGGGCTGTTACTCTGGCTGCCCATAAAAAAAGATCAAGAGAATTTCTTCAGAAGTACCTCCCCACTCCTAAGACGTGGTTTAATTTAAAAGATGCCCAGGTTCCTTTTATAGCTCGCCCCTCAACTCACTCGGGGGGAAGTGACTTTCATATAGTAAGAGATAAAAAAAACTTATCTTTGCCAAGAAGAGATTGGTACTATTCCGAGATTATAGATTCCAAAGAAGAGTACCGGGTTTATGTGGGGCTGGGTAAAGTTTTGGGTGCTTATAAGAAGCAGTTCAAAGAAGGCGAAATAAGGGCTAATAGAGCCATTACTGGAATGTCATGGGGGGAACTTATCCAAGCACCCGAGAAAGCGTCTAATTTGGCGGTACGTGCATGTGAAATTTTAGGTTTAGACACTGGTGGGGTGGATATTTTAGGGGAGAAGGTGATTGAAATTAATTCAACTCCAACCATTTCAAATAGCTATACAAGAGATATGTATATAAAGTTCATTAAATCAATAAAATGAAGCATTTAAGCATTTTTACTATCAAAGAGAAACAGATAGATGTACCTTCTTTCAAGGATAAGGTAACAATATGGTTTTTCGGCGATATTCACAGGGATACAAAGGCATGTGATACAGATAGGTTTAAGTGGTTTCTCCATAAATCCAGAGAGTTGTCTGACCCAAAGTTTACTTACTATATGTGTATGGGGGATACTCACGATTTTGCTTCTATGAGGGAGCAACAGAAAATAAAAAATGCAGGACTCCATCAACAAACTCTTGAGGGTATAGAGGAGCTTATCACCAAAAGGAATCGTGCTTTCTGTCGGGAGATAAAACACATGAGGGGGAAGCTTTTAGGTTTCATTGAGGGAAACCACTCATGGGTGTTTGAGAACGGAATGAGTTCTACGGAGGATCTCGCCAACAGGATGGGGACGGATTATTTGGGATGGCTCACATTTTATACAATCAAGTTTAAAGTACACACAACAATACATAATTTTTATTTAGTGGGTTGCCATGGCAAGGGAGGGGGGAAGCTTTTGGGAACTTCTGTTAATCAGGTAGCTGATATGAAAACTGTATTTCCTTCTGCCGATATTTTTGTTCAAGGTCATAATCACGATAGGGGAGCGTGGCCAAACACCATTCTTTTACCTTATCAAAAAGCCGATGGTACTGTTCAGTTAAAGCAAAAGAGGCAGATGATAATTCGCTCAGGAAGTTTTCAGAAGTCTTATGAACCCGAAGAGGCCAGCTTTGCTGTTTCTAAGTTGATGCGTCCTGCCGATCTGGGGGCGATAAGAGTTGAGATAAGCTTTCATCAGGATAAGAAAGATAAGCGTTATATAATTGATGTAGAGGGGCATGTTTAAATTTAGGTCATGATAGGAAAAAAAATTAGTCCGATTTTAGAGGAGATCGAGGGCACTCTTTGGGAGTTTGAGGCAAATGCAGGAGTGCCGCCTGAGTATACCACTGAAGGATTCAGGGCGGGGATAAAAATATTTATCAGTGTTTTGATGGATAAGATTTGGGAGTTGCAACAGGATGAGAGCATTGATAAGCAGGGTCGTTTAAATATGGTTCAGAAGGCGGGGGAAGATGTTAGGGAGTTAGTTAAGACCTACACAAATATAGATTGTCACAAACTTTATTGATATGGCTGAAATTAAAGTATCGAATTGCGGGAATTGCCCTTTTTGTGTTATTGATTATGATGATTTCGCCATAGATAATGACACAGTTGCTATTTGTGGATTGAAAAAATTCCAGGGAGAGATGTTCATTATCGGGTATTGCGATACGAAATTTGGTCAGGAGATTGATTATTACTTACCAAAGTGGTGTCCTCTCGGTGAGGTAACTATTAAGAGAGATTCTAAAAAAGATTGATTCATGGATGTGGCCTATGTTTTTCGTAAAGGGGTAAAAGATAGTATCGCCCTGAGGTATTCTCTCAGGAGTTTAAGAAATATTCCCCACGATCTGGTCTATGTCGTTGGGGACAAGCCTGGCTGGATACGTAACATAATCCACATCCCGGCAAAAGATTCACACAATCCAAAATCCTACAAATCAAGAGCTTTAAATACGTGGAGCAAAATAAGAGCAGCTTGCGAATCTAATATCAGTGATGATTTTATCTTGTTTAATGATGACTACTTTATTCTTGAAAAAATAAATAACATACCCTATTATTACCGGGGGAAGATCTCTTCATTTAAAAACCCTAACGGGTATCAGCAGATGGTTTTAAGATCAGTCAAGGGATTTAGAGACCCGTTACATTTTGGTACACATACCCCTATTGTGTACAATAAAAGCAAATTCATGGACTTATCTGATATTTATAAAATATATTTAGGGTTAGATCACAAGATTCTTTATTGTAATCATTACAACGTAAGTCCTATTGAGAAAATGAAAGATTGTAAGATACGTAATGTTAGTAAGTTTAAGCCTAAAGGAACTTTCTTGAGTACCGTTAACAAGATTGAGAGCAGCCCTATTTTTGAAAAGGAGATGGGTGAGGTTTTTCCTGATAAATCTAAATATGAACTGTAGAGTAATTCTCGGTAGATGGAACTAATTTTTTTCAAAAACATAAGACAGCCTCATTTTGATAACATCCGGAAGGTTGCTAAGGTGACTGTTGTTTCCCGAAAGAACGGGCAGTGGTTTGTTGAGGGGAAAAGAGTTAAAGTTCCTCCCGAGGGAGCTATACGATGGCATGTTGAACTTAAGTATCCCTTCCCTACATTAAATTCCCGGGAAGGTGTTATTTTAGCTAACTCTAAGCAACGACAGAGAAAGATTCTCCAAGATGCAGGGGTGAGTGTTCCTAAGACGTGGTTCACCAAGGAAGAAGTTAAAAGCTATCCTGTTCTTTGCCGTCCCCAGAGACACGCAAGAGGGAGTAAGTTTTTCCTGGTCAATAGTGAAAAAGAGTTAAAGAGCGTGAAAAGCACTTCTTCCTGGTATTTTTCCAAGTGGATTATCAAAGAGGATGAGTGGAGGGTTTATGTTGGAGGGGGTAAAGTATTGACTGCTTTTCAGAAACCTATCAAGGGACATTTGAGAGGGAATGTGAGGGAGACAGGTTGGTGGGGGGATTTAAAGATGCCTCCCAAAGAGATTTGCGAATTGTCGGTTTTGGTGACAAAGACTTTAGGATTGGATTTTTCAGGAGTAGATGTGATTTCGGATACGGATAATCATTATGTAGTTGAGGCGAATAGCTCTCCTATGCTACTTACGGTTGAGCTTGCGGGGATATTTAAAAACTATTTCACAAATGTATAGGATAGTTTCGGTAGTTTATGGGTGGAAGTATCTTAAAAAGGGGTTCTTGAATAGCATTAAGAAGAACACTAAAGCCAAGGTTACCCTTATTGAGAAAAATGAAAGATTTGGTCAAAAGCCTAAACATAAGATGTGGGCTAAGGAGGCAAAGAAAGGGGGTAATGTTGTTTTGATGGATACTGACACTATTATTTTGAAGGATTTAGGCGAGGTTTTTTCTCACGATTTCGATATAGGGATAACTGTTCGGGGAGGGAAGAGTTGGTTTAATGGGGGAGTTGTTTTTGTTAAGCCTACTAAGGCAGCCTACGATATATTGGATCTGTGGGCAAATCAGATACACTCAGAAAACCAGGTCAGGTATAAAAAAGAAACAGGTCACGCTGGCACGGCACAGCCAGTATTTGCTTGGTTATATACACATGGAAAATTTAAAGGAAAGATAAAAAAATTCCCTTGTTCGACATATAATTGTGTACAGCCTTG
>PWNZ01000132.1 GCA_003564135.1 Candidatus Cloacimonadota bacterium | reverse complement strand
ATAATTCCTTAGTCTGGGATATGAGGGATGAACGCGGCAGTAAGGTGGGAACAGGTATCTATCTGATAAATGTTCGGACACTAGACCGACAAGAAACTAAGAGATTAATGATAATGAAATAAGATTGGCATTGTTAGCCATAATACACCCAAAGGCTGGATTAGCTAGATGTGGTTACTTATTTTCATCTCGAGCAAGTAAGTTTTTCACATAGGCCAATTCAGCCTTTTTATTGTGGAGAACTTTATTAATTTTCGCTTTTCTTAAATCATCGAGAATCTTACCTATAAACTCCCCCTGAGGAAGACCTAACTTTAACAGGTCATTGCCGTCAAGTTCCGGCTTAATGAAGCGATGGGTCGATAAATAACGGATAAACTTATCTTTAACAGCCGTATTGTCGGTTGTAGCTACCGAGTAAAGTATCGACTCTAAATTCAAGCTGTGCAGGTCTATAGCTATTATTCCCTCGTTCTTTTCTTTTTCAATCTCCGGTAAACGATAGCGGACAAAGCTGTCTGACTTTCTGAGAGAATCTATGAATTTCTTAGAATATTTCAGCTTAAAAGCAAACTTTTCTTTAATTCTTAGCGTCAGACCGTGTAGAAGAGCAAGATGATAGCATATCCAAAAATCAGGACTCTCTTTAGGAAAACTATTTTTAAACCAAATAGTTAGCTCGTCAATTCTTTGGCAGATAGTCTTATTTTGGGTACTAAAACTGAGATTATTGTTGAGTTGTTTGAGTATTCCAAACTCCTGTAAACGTGAGAAGAATCTGTCAGGAGGTCCCTTTTTCGATGAGTATATCAATTCCGCTTTTATTCTTTCTCCCGAGACATTATCAAGGCTTAACAGTTGTAAGCTTTTTTTGAGTAGGTGTGTTGTTTTCTTTTCAATTCTAAATCTAAATCTTTGTTCAAAACGGATAGCTCTTAGTATTCTGATGGGGTCTTCAACAAAACTGAAGTTGTTTAATACTCTAAGAATACTTAGTTTTAGGTCTCTTCTGCCGCCATAAAAATCAAAGAATTTACCGAAATGATTAGCATTGATCTGTATCGCCAGGCTATTGATAGTGAAATCTCTTCTAAATAAATCGTTCTCTATGCCGGAAAATTTAACCTCCGGTAAGCTGCCCGCTGTTGGGTAGTGCTCTCTTCTGGCGGTTGTGATATCAATTCGTTTACCATCTTTCAAGATTACAAATGAAGTGCCGAACTTAGGGAAAGTCTTGATAGATTTTCCGAACTTATTGCAATACTCCTGAGCGTATTTAATACCTTCACCTTCGACGACTAAATCTATGTCGTAGTTTTTATGCTGCAGTATCAGATCCCTAACAAAACCTCCAACTACATATACATTCATGCCTAAAGTATCCCCAACGTGTCCAGCCTGTTTCAAGAGATCGACAACATCATTTTCGATGTTATTTTGCATCAGCCCTCTAACGTTGTCATAATCAGCTTGCTTGAGTGGCAAAGTAGATATATGCCTGAATTGATGGATGAGCATATCGGTTCGGGTGATAATACCGGTGATATTGCCATCTGAACCGATAACCGGTAGTCTGCCGATATCATAATCAACCAAAATTTTATAGGCGTTATAAATTGATTTATTTTCATTAACTGTGACAACATTAGTCGACATGCAGTTTTCAACAGGTAAACTACTCATTTGGTGATGTAAAGCCCGACTGATATCCTTTTTGGTTAAGATACCAATAGGCATGTTTTTTTTGTCGGCTACCAGAACAGTGCTGTAATTGTTATTTAACAACATAGTTAGAGCTTCGTTTAAGGTAGTTTCCGGGCGAACAGCGTCAGCGGGACTGGTCATCAGATCTGCAACTGTACCGTAGTTAACTATTTGTTTTTCCACTTCTTCAATGACCCGTTTTTTTATCCATAGAACTTTTTCTGTTTTTGAATTCTGGGATGCCGGAGAGGATATGGATGCATATCCGGCTGTTTTATGACCCCCGCCATTAAAGTTCCGAAGAATACTATCGAGATTGATGAAATCATAGTCATTACGTGCAATTACATCAATCTTTTCGTTACGGATTGAGATGCAGAACACTAGCTTCAGGCTCTTGCTTTTTTTTACGGTTTGAACCAGCAAAGCGATATCCTCTCTGTAGCTCCTAAAATCTAAATCGATAAATGTAGTCTCTATACCTTTAATCGAAATAGTATCGCAATTTGCTAGCATTGTATTGATTATCGCAAACTGAATTGAAGTGAACTCTTTAGCCAAGTATCGCTTTACAAACTCTAAAGAAGCACCGATATTGAAGAGATGTGAAGCTGCTGCAAAATCCTTGTAAGTTGTATTAATATGAAGAAAATTCCCAGTATCTTCATAGATACCTAAAGCGAAGAGTGATGCTTGAAAGGTATTAATCTGTATGCCTGCTCTGTTGAGAAAGTCCAGCATAATAGTTGTGCATGCACCGGTAGGCTGTGTATGAGAATAATCATGAAAGATATCATTGTCGGAATCCGGATGGTGGTCATAACAGATGATTGTGGGCGGTTTTATGGGTGTTTTTTGCTTGTTTATTTTATCTGGATTGTTGACTGTATCCATCAAGTAACTACCTATCTTGCCCATTCTTTTGGGGTCGCGGTTGTCGACAATAATTAGCTTGGTGATTTGCTCAGGGCTGACACTCTTTTCCTTGATTAAGTCAAGTCTGGTGTTGTTCTCTAATAAGAACCGTTTCAGATTGTTTTCCGGTGAGCCAACAATACATATCTTAGCCTGAGGATGTAAAAGAGAAGCAGCAACCATTGAGGCGAAGCTGTCAAAGTCACAGTTAGTATGGCTGATAATCAATTCCATAGGTATTTTTTATTCGGTTTTATCGAACTGTTTACCGCAGTCATCGATACTTTTTAGGTGAAACATTTTATGAAACGAACTACTTAAGTGTGCATTGATAATTTCCTTGATCTCTTCGAGAGTTTCGTTAGTTATCATATCTTTGTCAATTGACTTCAAATTACCGATATTGGCGACCAAATAAGATGTCTTATCGCTTAGCGTCAAGGTATCCGAATAGCTGTATTGCTTTTCAGCTACACTATAGCTGCATTCAGACGAAGCATAAGGCTTATCTTGTGAAGGGTTGCAGGCCCGGCAGGTAAATCCATGCTGGGAAACGCAGTAAGCAGTTACTTGAGAACTTCCACACCCAGCGCAATTATTATCTAAAGGAACTCCCAACAGTTTCAAAAGACGAATGGCATACCTGATAAAAACAGGAAATGGATGATATGTAGTAGTTTTAAGGAATGAGCAGTAAACCTTCAACAAATTGTAGTAATCTTGACTATCTTCTATAGGATAGTTGACTTGCAACATCAACTCACCTGCTGCACAAAGGAATAAAGTTTTCAGATAGTCAATGCCTATCATATATGAATCTATCAGGCCGGCATTCCTTAGATAATACAGGCCTGCACCTGAAGATCGGTGTAGTTCAATATCAACTTCATTGAAAGGCTCTAAAACGCCGGTTAATGGGCCTTTTTCTTTATAAGTTCCATTAGCAGCAAAGTTAAGCAGTCCGTAATCTTCAGTGATACAGCGGCAAAGGCAGCTTGATTCCTTAAAACGAGATCGTTTAAGGATAATAGCTTTCGACAGATAAGTTGAGTTGGTCATGTTGGTTGAAATGGGTTTTTAAAGATGTTGCTCCGCAACAGTATCATCAGATATCTGGTGATTGTTGATAAAGTTAAACACTTTGAGAAGCAACAAAAATATGATTATTGCAGGAAAAGCTAACCACCAGGACAAGAAATCATCTTTAACAAACAATTCAACATTAGGTATCTTATCTCCATAGGCTCCTAATAGCAGGACAATAGCATTATTGGCTGTGTGAGCGATTATAGGGATAACTATACTATTAGTCTTGATTACCAGATACCCCATCCATATACCTAAGATTGAAACAGGTATTAATCGATATATATCCAGATGCAATACGCCAAATAAAATGCCTGATAGGATAATGCTATTCCACATACCTTTATTCTCGAAAGCCTTAACGAAATATCCTCTGAACATAACCTCTTCACAGATACCCGGTAATAAGGCAATTAAAAAGAACAAATACCAGATACTACGACCCTCAAAAAATAGCATCTCCTGCATAGCTTCTAAGTATTCACCCGGGATAGGGAAGAAGAGGTTTATTACTTGAGTTAGTATAGACATCAAGATAAACAGAGGAACGGCCATTATCAGTGCTAAAGGTATGTTGACAGGGTTAGTAAGGTTGAGTCTAAGAACTTTTTTAAGGTTTAGTTTGCCGAGCTTTATCACTATCAATGGGGGGATTAATACCAACAATACCAGTGTTTTAATCAGTCCGGATTCTAAATCCTGGGCCTGCCAGCTGATGCCGAAATAGTAAAAAAGCATAAGAATAGCCAAGAAAAAAAGGATAGCAAAATTGGAACTCAAGGCCCAGTTTTTTTCTTTTTTACTACGGAACATTGAACCTTCTTCAGAAGTTCTAAAAAGGACAGTCTCTTTGCTGAACAGCTTGATGGAAAAAAGGATGCCCAAAGCTACTAAGAAGATAGTAGAAAATAAAGTAGATAGAAACAGATAAAGATCGAAATTGCCGGTCAAAATATCTCGAGTCATCAAAGATACATTGATAACCGGGATTAAGGTAAACAAGAAGTTATTTTGGATAGCCGGAAGCGTACTGACCAATGAGAACAGCATAGCTACTATCATGATCGGTTGCATGTAGCTATATCCTTCTTTCATATTTCTTGAGTAAGTTGATAAAGAAAGGAGTAAAGACGAGAAAAAGACTATCATCGGGAACATCAATATGAATATCAAGAGAATATTACCAATGGGTATCTCCATATGAACTGCTTCTGCGGCTGTTTGTGACATAATATGGGTGAATGAGAAGAAGATACTTGCTAGATTCAGGACAACTGTAAGTAGAGCAATAGTTATTACAGCTAAGTATTTACCCATCACAAGGTCTATTCTTTGTGCGGCACTTACCAGCAAAGTCTCCAAAGTCCCGCGTTCTTTTTCACCGGCGACTAAATCAATAGCAGCAACTGCCGACCCACTTATAGATATCAGTATCAAAAAATAAGGTAGAATCTTAGAGAGGATTAATCCCAAGGTCTGCGACTCGGAGGCGATATTATCATCTTTGATATCAATTGCTCGTAAAATATTTTCTGAGATATCCAGCTTGTGTAAACGTCCAACAACTAAATCTTCTTCGAGATCTCGCAATGCCTCCTTGACAAAAGAAAAGGCCAGTTGACTGTTTTCATCGACTCTATTGTAAGTGATAGTAATGTCCAGGTAAGGAAAATCGCTTTCATCTTGAATGTTTATAGTGACGATTGCCTGCACTATCTTTTTATTAAATAATACTACGGAGTCGTCTTCTTCGTGGTAAATATGTATATTATCAGCTTCTGTTAGGCCGCCTATAACTGTGTGAGAATAGTCATTATCTGCTTGATCTTCAATATATACTACAACATCTTGCTCTTGAAGGATAGCAGTTTGTCTGAGCATAAGGCTATTGAAGCCTATCATGATAAGTGGGTATAAGATAATGGGCACTACTATAGATGTTATGATGGTTCTTTTGTCTCTGAAAAGATCGAGCAGTTCTTTACGAAAGACTATAATCGTTTTCCTAATACTCATCAGCCGTTACCTCTGTTTTACCTTTGAATTTATTAACGTAATAAACAAAAATATCGTCCAGATCTTGATGTTCCGATTCTTCTCTAAGTTTATCTATACTTCCTTCAGTAAGCAGTTTTCCTTGATGGATAAGTTCGATCTTATCCGCTATCCGTTCAGCTTCTCTCATAATATGAGTCGAAAAAAGAATACATTTCCCATCGTGCCTACAGCGATTTATAAAAGAAACGATTGTCCGTGCCGTCAATATATCTAATCCCGAAGTTGGTTCATCAAATATCATGATTGGTGGATCATGAATGATAGACCGGCAGATAGAGACTTTTTGCTTCATGCCTGTGGAGAGAAAATCGACTTTTCGATCCAGAAAGTCGTTCATATCCAGAAGATTGGCCATCTCCGAGATTCTTCGCTTTATCGTATTGTCCGTCACATCATAAAGCCTGCCAAAGTAAGTTATTATCTCTCTTGGGGTCAGCCTGCCGTACAAACCGGTATCTCCGGATAAAAAACCGATAGATTTTCTTACTTTTTCCGGTTCCTTGATAATGCTATGACCCTCTAAGACCGCATCTCCGGCATCCGGCTTGAGCACAGTAGAAAGTAGTCTCAACATTGTAGTTTTTCCGGCACCGTTAACACCTAATAGTGACACTATCTGTCCTTTATCGGCCGTAAAGGAGAACTCATCTATTGCTTTGATTTCTTCACCGTTTTTCTTCAAAAAATTTTTGCAAAGTCTCTCAACTAAAATCATTATAAAACTCGCTAAGGTCTGTTAATTGTATAGTCAATTGAAAGCAAGGCGAACCTACTACTTATTAGTATAATTTAGGTTCGCCTTGTATGTTAATATCTAAGTATTTACAGACAGTATTACCTATGGAGTAAAGTCTGTACTATCATTTATAAGTTTGATGAATTCGGCTAACAAGACAGTTGCATCATAAAGGTCATTTAGGGAGATAACTTCATTAGGAGAGTGCATATATCTATTAGCTATTGAGATCAAACCTGTTGCAACTCCACCACGACTAACCTGTATGGCATTAGCATCGGTTCCCGTCGCACGGGAAGCAACTTCAGTTTGTACTTTTATTTTTTTATTCTCTGCTGCTTGATGGAGCAGTTCGTGAACTTTTGGGTTGATATTGGGGCCTACGACGACCACCGGCCCTTTACCGACAGATATTTCGCCGAGACTTTTTTTGTCGGTTCCCGGATGATCAGATGCAACCGTTACATCAATAGCTATACCAACATCAGGATCTACGCTGAAGGCGCTCGTTCTGGCCCCTCGAATACCGATTTCTTCTTGGACAGAAGAAACCGAGTAGACATGTGCTGATGTTTTTTCATCAGCCAGATGTTTAAGTATAACAGCCGCAACGAAGACACCTACCTTATTATCGGTAGCTTTAGTGGTTATAACGTCTTTGTTAAGTGTTTCCAGACCCGGTGAGAAGGTAACGATATTACCTATAGCGACTTTTTTTTCAGCATCTTTTTTGTCTTTAGCTCCGATATCGATCCACAATTCATGGATTTTCGGATGCTTACCTTTATTTTCCGGTGACATAATGTGAATCGGTATTCTTCCGAATACTCCTCTGACAATTTTATCATCCTTACCGTAAACATTAACTCTCAGGCCGGGAAGTAAGCTGGTATCAATACCACCTATTGGTTTGACGTAAAGGTATCCATCATTGTCTATATAATTGACCATGAATCCAATTTCGTCAACGTGGCCGCTGATCATTATTTTGACTTTCCCGTCACCTTTTTTGTGGGCAATAACATTTCCATGAACATCAGTTTTGACTTCATCGCAGTACTCAGCTACGAAGTCACGATAGACCTGTTGAGCTTTTTGCTCATAACCTGAGGGACTGGGAGTTTCAACCAATTTTGTGAAAAACTTTTTTAGTGATTTATCCATAATTATTCTCCTTTAACTCAATAAGTATCAACAAGGCAGACAAATATTAAGGCTATCTATGCTATGACTTTGGGACTTAGCTGATAGACTAGTCAATACCATGCCTGTCTACTTTGAGGAATCTAGCAGTTGTTCGCTTTACCGGAAGCGAACGGATTGATTGTTTTAACCGGTGGTTCTTCCTTTTTCTTTGGTGAGTCCAATGGTACGATGCAGAGGAACTTCATCGTACCTTCACCGCGGTTGCGGAACTGATGTTCCATGTTGGGGTCGGCAAAGATAGTGTCTCCTTTTTTAAAAGGGTATTCTTTGTCGGCCGTCACAAACGTACCTTCTCCTTCGACCACATATACTTCATGTTCGAAATGATGAGTGTGATAAGGGGTGAAGCCTCCCTTAGCCACCTCAAATAGGCGTAAGGCAAAGTTAGGAGCATTGTCTTTCTCAGAAACTAACCATCTGATTTTTACGTTCTTCGCTCCTTCAATATTGACATCCTCTAAAGGAATATCGGTGCTTGGGGTAACTTTCATGATAACACCTCCATATTTTTATTTTTAGGTTTCAGGGGTTATCTAGGTATATCAAGCTAATCCCTGAAGCCTGATGTGTTATCGTTAAAATGGCTGAGAGGGCAGGAATCGAACCTGCCACAGACGGTTTTATCCGCCCGCTACCGATTTTGCAGACCGGGCGGGACACCAGTCCCATCCTCTCGGCATTTTAATATTTTTTCTATTTTTATCTTAGGAAAATATTGTCAAGTATTAATAGTAATTTGCAGGCCTATAATTACTCTCTAGCACCCAAAAAACACCCCTATCCGTGTATCAAAACTGCGTTCAAAAAATCTTGTGATCAGCTTATCCGTACGCTTAAAATGATTCCGGATAGGCGACATCGACATAAGCGTTTTCGATCGTTCTCTTATGCTGTAGTTCCATATTTGTCAGACTATTACACATTTGAGTTATTTCCGGATCAGTTGTATTAGCTGCCATCTGCCGGTAGAATTCAACTGCTTGCTGCTCCTTTTTCATTGCTAAAACGAAAGCATCAGCCGGCTTCATGTTTAAGTCTAAAACCGGAAGCTCTGTTTGCTCTGCAAGATGGTAGTCATTAGATGGTGAACTGAATTTAAAATGTGAGTCTCTTTCTTGTTTAAGTTCTTCCAGTAGGTTTTGGTGTCCTTTTTCTTGTTCTGCCAATTCGGAAAAGATCTGGGATATCGCTTTGTCTCTGCCTGCTAGTGCTTGAGAAACTTCACTATAAAACTGATAAGCCTCAATTTCACGGTTGATAGCTATATCAATCATCTTCTTGAACTGTTTCTTTTCCATCATTATACTCCTTTGCTAAAGAAATTCATTAATTATCACATAAAGTGGCAACTACTTGGATTAGCTTTCTCAAATCTACCTTACGCTACATAAAATATGTTGTATTATGGTCAAGCTATTTCAGGTAGTTGGTTAGCTTTCTTATCATAATCACCTGATTATCCACTTAATGCTTTACAGTAAAAATCAGCTTATACGAAAATAAAATAATCGATTCAAGAGAGTTGTCAATGACGAGTTCAGGCCATAAGTAGAGGAACCAGATCTAAACTTCTTGACATAAGTGGCGACATCAGTGACCATGAACTAAAATTTTTTGACGCATAAATATCTGATTACTGTAGCGAGGTTGATATGTTCAAAGCTGATGTTCGAGTTCTGATTATCGATGATAATATGGAATACATTCAAGTAGTCACCAAAATACTCTTGAAAGCCGAGCCGGATCTCAAGATAGAAACCGCCAATACCGGAAAAGAAGGTTTAGAAGCTATCTACACCAATCATCCTGACCTGATAATCTGCGACCTGTCTTTACCCGATATAAACGGTAGCGAAATATGTTTTAAGGTTAAAGATGATCCTTCCTTATATTTCATTCCCATCCTAGTGGTAACCGGTACTGACTACAGTAATAAATTGAAGCTGAAACTCCTCGAAGTAGGAGCAGAAGCATTTCTGACCAAACCTTTTGGTGAGTCTGAATTCATTGCTCATGTTAGATCTTTACTCCGTTTGAAATATGCCGAAGATGAAATCAGATTCGAACGTGATCAACTCAAAGAAGAAATTGAGATCAAACAACGATATATCTATCGGCAGGAAGAAAGAATGGCGCTTATTCTCAGCAATATTATCGAAGGTATATGGGATTGGGATATCGATCAGGACTCAATTTTCCTGTCACCGAAAGCTAAAAGTATGCTTGGATATAACGATCATGATTTGTCGATCAGCACCTTAGGTGATTTTCTGGCATTGATTTGTGTTCCCGACCGAGATCGATTTGTCAAAGAGATTCGGGCATATATGGATAAACAGACCGATTTGTTCAAGACAGAAGTCCGGATGTGTTTTGCCGATGGCTCCAACAGATGGTTTTTGTTTCATGGCTACGGTATTTGGGATGAGAATGGCAGAGCCTTGCGTATTCTTGGCATTCAATCCGACATAACCGAAAGCAAAGAGAATCTGAGAAGTTTGGAAAAAATCGCTTTAGAGGACTATGTAACCCGGTTGCCGAATAGAATCTTGTTTTACAAACTAGCTGAAAAAGAAATTGCTCAAGCTCGACGTAACAAGTCTTTGTTGGGGTTCTTATTTATAGATCTAGACGACTTTAAGCGGATAAACGATGATTATGGACATCAAGTTGGAGATGTGTTGCTAAAAGAGTTCGCAGACAGGCTTTCGTTTAACCTGCGACCGTTAGATATTGTCGCTCGATTTGCCGGTGATGAATTCCTGGCATCTTTACCCGGCATACATCAGGAAAAAGAAATAATGATTGTTATTAACAGGATTGATCGTGTTTTTCAGCAACCTATCATAGTCGATGGCCATGAGTTTACTATTCGCTTTAGTGTTGGTGGAAGCATTTATCCGATTGATGGAGATGACTTAGATACACTCCTCAAGATAGCTGACACAAGAATGTATGAAGACAAAAAAAACAAAAAAAAAGGGACATCCAGATAAGATAATCTAAATGCCCCTATAATAATGCTGTTTTGCTTAGTTACTAAGTATTTTTTCTGTCTCTAATGCTATCATAAGCTCTTCGTTAGTAGGTACCTTCAGGATAGTAACCTGAGATTCGGGTCTGCTTAACAAGAGAATATCCTTACTAAAATGATCGTTCTGCTTGGTGTCGAGTTTCATGCCCAGAAAGTCCATGTTGCTGCACACGTTATCTCGAAGGATGGACATGTTTTCTCCAACTCCACCGGTAAAGACCAACACGTCTAAGCCATTCATGACTGCTGCGTAGGAGCCGATATATTTCTTTATTCTATAGCAATAGACTTCAAAGGCCTGGATAGCCAGGGGGTTTTCTCTTTCATTAATGTCATCTTCAATCTCTCTCATATCGTTACTGATCTGAGAGAGGCCAACCATACCGCTTTTTTTGTGTATTAATGAATTCACTTCATCCACACTATAACCAAATTGACGCTGCAGAATAACAGGTATAGCCGGATCGATATCTCCACAGCGGGTTCCCATCATTAAACCTTCTAAAGGTGTAAATCCCATTGAGGTATCGACTGATTTGCCGTGATCAATAGCCGTTATGGAAGCACCATTACCGATGTGACAAGTAATGATTTTCAAATCTTTAGTTCTCTTATCCAAATATTCGGCAGCTTTTAAGCTCACATAATTATGAGAAGTTCCGTGGAATCCGTAGCGTCTGATTTTATGCTTTTCGTATAATTCTAATGGCAGCGGATAAAGGTATGCTTTAGGTGGCATAGATTGATGGAAAGCCGTATCGAATACACCGCATTGTGGCAGGCTTGGTAACTGTGCCATAATAGCTTCCACTCCTTTAATATTGGCTGGGTTATGGAGTGGGGCATAGTCGGAACATCTTATTAATACGTCGATAACATCCGGAGATATCTTTATGGAATCGGAGAAGAATTCTCCGCCATGAACAAGCCTGTGGCCGACGGCATCTATCTCGGATTCGTTTTTGATAACTCCATGGTGTGAGTCCATAAGCGTATCTAAGATAATTTGTATTCCTTTCTCATGGTTTTCGACTAATATCTGTCGTTTCTTTTTTGTATAGCTGTCACTTTTATAGCTATAAAGGCCAATATCTTCACCGATCTTTTCTACTACTCCTTCTGCTAAAATCTCTTCTTTTTTTGTGTCGATAAAACAAAACTTTATGGAAGAGCTCCCGCAGTTGATTGTTAAAATCTTCATTTAAGGCTCCTTATTTTTTTTATTCAGGGAATAATATGTTTATTTCTCTGGTTGCGTTTTCGTTAGAATCAGAAGCATGAACGGCATTTTTGGTGACATCTAATCCGTAAAGCTTTCTTATTGTTCCCGTTTCGGCTTTGTAGGGATCTGTATCTCCACAGATATTACGCAAGTCTGATACCGCATTTTCCTTTTCTAAGATTATAGCTATGCTGCGGTCACTGGTCATAAACTGTATCAATTTATCGAAGAATGCTTTTTCTTGGTGCTCGCTGTAAAAAATCTCGGCGGTATCGATATCCATGGTCATCATTTCCATTTGCAAAATATCGAAACTATTATCCTCGATTATCTTAAGAATATTGCCGATGTTTCCGGAAATAACTGCGTTTGGTTTCAATAGTAATAGAGTCTGTTCTTTCATCCTTTACCTATGTTGTTATGATTAAATAATGTAATTATCAAGAGTAGTTATACAAACCAGCTTTCTCCCAGTCGAACTCTTACTGGTGAAGAAACTTCACAGCCCAAGATACGGGAAGCGATAGATCGGAACTTATCTTCATTATCGCTGACAAAGAACTGGTTTGAGCCATTAGTAGTTTTATCTCCTTGATTACCTAAACCTTGTTCGGCAAGGTATTCGGAAATCGCTTCTGCACTATCGATTAACTGTACTTTTCTGCCAACAGAATTCTGGATAGTCTTTTTGAGGATCGGGTAATGAGTGCAACCCAAAACCAAAGTGTCGATATTTTTCTCAAGAAAATGGTTAAGGTATTCATCTGCTATCAGCTGGGCACTTTTATGATCTTGCCAACCTTCTTCGGCAATAGGAACGAATAGGGGACAGGCCTTGGAAACAACAGTGAGCTTAGGTCTCAATGCTGTGATTGCTTTTTTATAAGCATCGCTGTTGATGGTTCCTTCAGTACCGATAACCCCTATATTGCTATTCACCGATGATTTAACAGCTTTTTCTGCTCCGGGTTGGATAACACCTATAACCGGTATCTTAAACTGCTCTGTGAGAATGTCCATCGCTACCGCTGATGAAGTGTTACAAGCTACTACGATCAGTTTGACATCCATTCCCGTTAAGAAGCGAGTATTCTGGATCGAGTAATCTACAATTGTTTGAGTGCTTTTAGGCCCGTAAGGTACGCGAGCGGTGTCACCGAAGTATATTAAATCTTCAGATGGAAATCGTTTGCGGATTTCTTTATAAACAGTTAAACCGCCAACGCCCGAGTCGAATATTCCTATTGGTCGTTTATTCATTGTTGGGATTGGTTATCAAGCAAAACTGCTCAATCGGCAAAAGTATTCTCATCGATAGAGGTAGTAAGGTGCTTAACCAAGTCGAGACAATTCTGATAATCATCTAAGGACATGATGCAGTTATTACTGTGAGCATACCTGACGGGAACTCCCAGTACCAAACAAGGTACTCCAATACCACTGAGATGGATCTCCTTAGCATCTGTACCGCCTGATGTTCTGACTATCGGTTGGATAGGAATATCATGCTTTTTGGCTAAATCCATTGCATAACGGTAAAACTTAGGCTTAACGACGTATGTCGGATCGAAAAGTCGCAGGTGAGCACCACAGCCTAACCGGTTTTTGCTTTTGCTCTCGTTTCCGGGAAAATCGTCGGCAGGTACACCTTCGATTATGATTGCTAAATCGGGTTTGACTAACGATGAGATCGTACGTGCACCTCTAACTCCTACCTCTTCTTGCACGCTGCCGCAGCAATAAACGGTATTGGGATGAGAGTTTTTCGCCAAAAATTCACCTAACTCTATAGCTATAGCAATACCCACTCTGTCGTCAAAAGCTTTGGAAAACATCATATTATTCTTCTCTTGGAAAACAAAATGGGTTGTCGGCACAACCGGGGTTCCGATATTTATATTGAAATTCTCGATCACGTCCTCGGCCGACTTAGCGCCTATATCAATGAACATGTCGGAAATTTTCAACTCCTTACTCAAAGTATCGCGAGAATAATGTATAGGAACTGATCCGATTATCCCCGAAATATGATCACCATTATTATTTATTACATTAACCGGCGAGGATAGAAGGGTTCGCCAGTCCCAACCACCTAAGTTATGAAATTTTAATAAACCGTTATCTAAGACGTGGGTAACGATAAAGCCGATCTCATCTTGATGGCCGACAACCATTATCCGCGGTTTATCAGAAGTTCCGCCAAACTCAAATGCGATTGAACCAATGTTATCTTTCTTAAAATTTGCTTTGTCTCCGAGTTTATCAATCATGATCTCGGAAATATTCTCTTCAAAGCCGGGTACTCCTGATGCTAAGGTCAGCTTCATTAGTAGTTCGTTAGATGTCATCATGTCTCCTTTCTGCTTTGATAGTTAATACAAACTGATTCCGCTTGTATATATGATGTAGTTGTCTCGGAACAACTATCAAATTCGATATATTTGTCAAGAATCGTCTGATTTTTGAGGTGTGGGGTTTCGAGTATCATCTATTCTAAAAATTCATAAGAAAAGCCGATTAAATCACGGACTTGATCCATAGTTCCAGCGGCAATCTCAGCGGCTTTTCTGCTGCCTTCGCTGAGGATTGAGCCCACGTATTCCTTCTTGGTGAGCAGTTCCAAGTATTTTTCTCTGATCGGAGCTATTTCACTGTCTAATGAGTCGTTCAGCCGGCGTTTACAGTCGACGCATCCTATAGATGCAGTTCTACAACCATTTGCAACCTCGTATTGGGTCTCTGTATCGGACAACAATTTATGAAGTGCGTATATATTGCAAACTTCAGGATCACCGGGGTCTGATTTTCTTATGCGAGCCGGGTCGGTAACCGCTTTTGATAATTTAGTCCAAATCTGATCCTTAGTCTCATACAGGAAGATGCAATTATTTAGCGATTTACCCATTTTATCCGCTCCGTCCAAACCTTTAATACGTCCTACTTTTCCAATAATTCCTTTAGGCTCGGGAAACAACTGACCGAAAACACCATTAAACTTACGGACTATCTCTCTAGCAAGCTCTATGTGTGGCAGTTGATCCTCTCCTACAGGAACAGCTTCTGCTTTATAGAGAATTATATCAGCAGTCATCAAGGCCGGATAATCTAATAAACCCATATTAACATTGCCGGACTGTTTAGCTGCTTTTTCTTTGAAAGTAGGAACCCTTTCCAACCATGACACCGGAGTGATACAGTTTAGTATCCAGGTAAGTTCCGTATGTTCGGGGATCTTTGATTGAACGGTTATTAGCGATTTTTCAGGGTCTAGACCGGCCGCTAAATAATTACAGGCGCACTTAAATACAAAATCCGGCAATTTCTTAGGATTGTATTGAGATGTGATCGAATGATAATCGACAATACAGAAGATCGGCTCATAATCATCTTGCAGATTAATCCATTGACGAATAGCTCCCAGATAGTTCCCTAAATGCAGGTCACCGGTCGGCTTAACGCCACTAAAAAGTCTTTTCATTTTTCGCTCCTATTCTAAATAAATTTTGGCAGCCCTGAGCTAACTGCCATTAGTTATCGGCTCAACAACACTTCCTTCTAAGTCGTGTTCATGAGCGGCCGTAATCTTAACATTTATGATATCTCCGATATTTAAATCGGGCTGATCTACGTAAACAACACCATCTATTTCCGGAGAGTCATACATTGTTCTTCCTTCCGATAATTCGTTGCCGGTATGATCTATAATTACCGGTAAAGTCCGCCCGATATAGCCTGCTAATAACTCTTCGGAAATAGATTCTTGTAAACTCATCAGCGCCTCAAGTCGCGATTGAGCCGTTTTTTGGTCGACACGGTTGCTCATGTTGTAAGCAGGAGTGTCTTCTTCCGGTGAATAAATAAAAGCACCCAATCTGTTGAATCTTGCCTTTTCGGTGAATTCTAATAGCTCTGCGAAGTCCGATTCGCTCTCACCTGGATATCCTACTATCATGGTAGTTCGCAAAGCGACATCAGGTATCTCGGTTCGGATCATATCGATAAGTTTTTCGATTTCATGCTTAGCTGTCTTTCTGTTCATTGACTTGAGAATTGTGTCGCTGATATGTTGCAACGGAATGTCTAAATAACGGCATATTTTCGGGTTGTCACGCATAAGCCGAATCAAGCTCTTGCTAATGCCTTTGGGGTGCAGGTACAACAGCCTGATCCATGCCAGCCCGTCAATCTCCGTCAAACAGAGCAATAAATCCTCAATTGTAGGACGGGTCGCCAAATCTGCACCGTATTGAGTGATATCCATAGCGGTAACTATCAGCTCTTTCTTATTTTGTTTAGCTAAAAAATCTGCTTCCGCTACAAGTTTATCGATCTCATCACTTTGCACGCTGCCCCTGATCGAGGGTATAGCGCAGTAACTGCAAAAGTTGTCACATCCATCCGATATCTTCAGATAGGCATAAGGTTCATTACCTATCAGCTTTCGTCGTCCCTGAAAACTCTGCTTGTTTTGCGTTTCAATATTTGCCACTACTTGACGGAAAGAATGATAATCCTTCAGGTCGATGTAATGATCAACTTCGGGGATCTCTTCGGCTAGACTGCTACGGTAACGTTTAACTAAGCAGCCGGTAACTACGAGAACAGCATCCTTTCGTTTGATCTCGGCGTAGTGCAATATCTCGTCAACGGATTCCTCTTTAGCACTGGTGATGAAACCGCAGGTGTTGATCAATAAAATATCGGCTTCGCCGGGCTGCTCAGTAAGCTCGAAGCCGTGATTGGATGCTATATTGTAAAACAGCTCACTATCCACCTGATTACGGGGACAGCCCAGTGTTTGAATACTTATTTTTCTTGTGACTTCCACGAATAGTTAACTAATTATTGTTCTTATGGCTGTATACCAATTATTTAGTGTCTTATCGACTATTTTCGTGCTCTTTTTGGAAGAATATTGAACCCGGATAAATCCAGCGTTCCGTTACAGTTACGGTATTCATCATATTATCTACTACAATATTCGTGTTCATTTGTGTGCATTTGTGGATAAATATTTGGTTCCGGCTCGTCCGGGTTAGGCTGGTAAAAAACTAACCGGTATTTGTTGTTATGACAGAAAATGGACTACCAGTCCCGATCTCAGTTTGGGCTCAAACCAGGTTGACTTAGGCGGCATAATCTCGCCGGAATCAGCTATCGACATTAATTCCTCGATGGAGGTAGGATAAAGAGCAAAAGCTACTGCCTCGCCCTCATCAACTCTTTTCTCCAACTCTTTAAGGCCTCTAATTCCTCCGACAAAATCTATTCTTTCATCCTGTCTGGGATCGGTTATGTTTAAAACAGGTGTCAAAAGATTATTCTGTAAGATAGCTACATCTAACGATTGAACCGGATCATTGACGTCATAAGTGTTAGGCTTAGGTGTCATTTTGTACCATTTCCCACGTAAATACATACCAAAAGTATGGATCTTAGCCGGATGATAAGTTTCATTATTTCCTGTAGCTTCAACAGCAAAATTCTCTTTAACTTTGGCTAAAAAATCTTCATCTGATAGTCCGTTTAGTTCTTTTACAACTCGGTTATAGTCTAAAATCTTTAGCTGGTCATGAGGAAAAAACACAGCCAGAAAATAATTATATTCTTCATCACCGGTATGATTCGGATTAGCCTCTTTACGTATTGTTCCTACTTTGGCAGCTGAAGCGGTACGATGATGCCCGTCAGCTACATATAAAGCCGGCATATTTGCAAACTCTTCAGTAAAGAATTTTATTGCATGGGAATCATTGACCATCCATAAAGTATGAATTATTCCGTCGTCAGCTTCGAAATGATACTCTGGGTCTTCTTTGACTAACTCGTCTATCAAGTTATCAATCTCCGGAGCGGCGGGATAGGTTAAAAATACGGGACCTGTGTTGGCATTAAGCGTATCGACATGTTTGATACGATCCTTTTCTTTAGCTGCTCTGGTTAGTTCGTGTTTTTTAATAACATCATTCAGGTAGTCTTCTACTGAAGCGCAAGCCAGAATGCCTATCTGCTTATGGTCGTCCATCTGCTGTTGATATAAATAGATAGAAGGGTTTTCATCTTCCACCATAATCTTATCATCGACTAAACGGTCTAAATTCTCTTTAGCTTTTGCATAAACCCGGTCATCATAAGAATCAACATCTTCAGGTAAATCTACTTCCGAGCGAACAACATGTAAAAAACTGTAAGGCTTACCTTTAACTAAGTCACGCGCTTCTTTGGTGTTTACAACATCGTATGGTGGTGAAGCTACCTCTTTAACCATTTTCTTTGTGGGACGATATCCTTTGAATGGTTTAATAACTGCCATAAACGATCTCCTTTTGTTATATTTTCTAACTGATCAATAGCTTTTTTAACCCTTGTAATGTCAACTCATTTCGATAAAATGCAGCCATATTCAGTTATTTATGCCAAAATAGAAAGCCAATTCTTTTCAGTTACCATCGAAAAATAACTTAGATCGTCTATATTGCAGCGTCACTGTTTTCATGGACTTCGGTGTCCTCGCTGGCTCCCATTTTTTTACTCGGCTCTCAACTCCTTTCTCTCTACCTGTGCCCTTGACAACAGAACAGGATTGTTTTCTGATTTCTTATCTTTCTCTGTCAAAGTTATTGACAAAAAAAGAAGTCTCGGATCAGTTGGACAGAAGTCGTTTGGACTTATCAAGTGAGAATGGAAAGGATATGGGAACATCCTTAACTAACGCGTTGAACAAGGAGTTGGATTTTAGACCAACGTTTTAGACTTAACTTAACAGGGTGCATTAAAGATACCCTTGAACCTGAATGTAGGGCCGAATATTATTCGCCCGCAACGGGAGCATGATATACACCCTACAAAAAATTTTCTGCAAAAAAGCACGAATCTGACCAATTAGGCACCATTAGCAGAGATATTTGATCAGGTTCAAGTTCAAAATTTACCATACACCGGTAATTATCAATATATATCTTTCTAAGCATAATATACTCCTTTTCCCCCAAAAAAAGTTGAATGACTACTGGCAAAACCCATTCAATCTGCCAAAGCAAAAGTGGTGCACTTTTCATTGCCATCTAAACTCCCTTCTTTTGCTCTCAACTATCAACCCTAACCCGGACGAACCGGAACCAATATTTTATCCACAAATGCACACAAATGAACACGAATATTGTAGTAGATAATATGACGAATACCGTAACTGTAACGCAACGCTGGATTTATCCGGTTGGACCGCCGGCTTTAGCCGGTAAAGGTTTTATGCAATCTATCCCTTTAAATTACCGGATAACCCGGTGAAATAGAGTAACAGTGAAATAGAAAGGAAAGATTTCACGGGTTAAAAATCCGGCCTACCAACCGACTGGAAGTCAGCGTTCCATCTATTTTAACTGCATTATCTGGGTTCAATATTCTGCCAAAAAGAGCACGAAAATGGTCGATAAGACACTAAACCTAAACACTAAACTTTTTCACTCCTCATTCCTCATTATTCATAACCCCCATCTTTCCCTAATCTACTATTATAATAATCTACCAATATACTATTATACTAATCTACT
>PWNZ01000109.1 GCA_003564135.1 Candidatus Cloacimonadota bacterium | reverse complement strand
GAACCTCTGGTGTACCGGTTGTGATGCCAATTGCATTGCCGGGTAGCTAAGTTCGGTCAGGATAACCGCTGAAAGCATCTAAGCGGGAAGCCGTCCCCAAAATAGATTTCCCAGAAGAGTCGTTGAAGACTACAACGTAGATAGGTCACAGGTGTAAGTGCAGCAATGTACTCAGCCGAGTGATACTAATAACTCGTTTGGCTTCTTGCTTTATTTTAATTAATATCTCTTCTCATTTCATAGTATACTGTAACCCTTTTAGGGTATTTGTGCCGGCGATAATGGAAGCGAGGCCACACCTGTTCCCATACCGAACACAGAAGTTAAGCTCGCAATCGCCAATGGTACTGCAAGGGCAACCTTGTGGAAGAGTAGGACGTCGCCGGCACAAATACCCTTTTTTTTATTTACAATTTCAATATATGAGATCTATACTACCTGGCTTTACCAGCTCATATCCCCTAAATAACCAAGTTCTTACGCTAGTGGTAAAAACCAGATAGATGAGTTGCTGTCCTATATCTAAAATAACCTGTTAATCATTTAACCCCGCAAAGCCTTGATATATCGTTATAAATAGCAATTGATAGAGTTATTTGGGCTAATTTCCTTGACCTATTACATCTAAAAAAAGAAATGGTCTATGTCATAAGATATATAGAATCTTGTGACGTTCAGAGCGTAAAAGAGAAAGTAATATGGCAAGGAGGATAGATAATGATAGCCGAAAAAGTCAGGGCAATGGCAGCCAAACATCACGTACTTGCTGAAAAAGAATTCAGCGTCGTTGAGCTTGATAAAGGTTATTCTAATCGCTATTTGCGAATTGACTTAACATCTAAAGAGATCACGATTCACCCTGTAAGCCAACAAATGAAAGATTTATGGGTTGGTGGGAAAGGTTTTGATTTATGGCTGATGTTTAAAGAGATTAACCCTTCAACAAAATGGGATAGTTCAGAGAACCCTATTTGCTTTTCATCCGGACCTTTAGGAGGAACTACTTCTTTCCCGGGATCCGGAAAGACCTTGTTAACGTCTATATCACCCTTAACTAATATACCGATAGATAGTAATGTCGGTGGCTATTTTGGTCCTTATTTAAAATTTTCCGGGTTCGATGCGCTTGTAGTAACCGGTAAATGTGAAGAAGAGTCAGTAATAGTAATAGATGCTGTTAATGGAAGCATCCGGATCGAGTCAGCGCCAGAAGAAGATGTGGATTCTCACGTAATCGCTGAAGATTTGACTTTTATGTATGCCGACGACACCACAGATATGCGTAATGTGGCAGTTGTATCTTCAGGAAGTGCAGCTAAACATTGCCGGATCGGGCTGCTCAACTTTTCATTTTGGGATTGGCGTCGAGGTGTTGCTAGATTGAAGCAAGCCGGTCGTGGTGGTATTGGCATGATCTTCATGGATAAGAATCTCAAAGCAATAGTTGCTAAGAATAAGGATATAACGCCAGCCTGGCGAGTTGAGGAGAGTAAAGTCGAACATTTAGTCCGACCTAAAGCCATTAATGAGCAGACGTCTCCACAGGCAATGATAGCAATCGATAACATAATTCATAAGTGGAAAGACGATAAAGAGTATGTTATAGAAATGATGCAGGATATTCAGGACGAGTTCAAATTCATTTCTAAAACCGCTATAGAACGTATAAGTCATTACACTAAAAGGTCTAAAGCTTACTTATACCATATAGCTACTTTTTATAAAGCATTTAGTTTGGAAGAGAAAGGTCAGATTTCTATTCAAGTTTGCATGGGAACTACTTGTCATGTTAAAGGTGCCAGCCGAATATTGGAACGTATGGAGCAGTTGTTAGGAATCAAAAGTGGAGAGACAACTATTGATAAAAGATATTCATTAGATGCAGTTGCTTGTTTAGGAGCTTGTAGTATTGCTCCTGTGATTAAGATTGATGATCAGGTTATAGGTAATGTTCAGGTTAAAGATATTGGAAATCTTCTCAAGCAGGAAGATGTTGAGCCTGATTTTGATTAAATACATAACAACTACTTTTGAGTATTAAGCGACAGCTTGAAAGTACTGCAAACCATATTTAAAGGAGCTACTAATGATCAGGATCAATAATCTTCAGGACATTGCCTTGCAAGAGAAAGAAGAATTAGATAAATATAAAGGAATACTTATGGTATGTAACGGTACCGGATGTGTTTCCGCCGGTGGTTTCGACATAAAGCAGGCACTCACAGAATCACTTCTTAGATACCGTCTTGATGATCAGTATTTAGTTGTTGGTACCGGTTGTAACGGGTTTTGTGCGGTTGGCCCAATATGCGTTATCGAGCCAGACGGAATATTCTATCAGAAACTCAACTTAGATAATGTTGAAGACATAGTAACCAAGCATTTAATCGGCGGAGAGCTAGTTACTGAACTGCTTTTTAGTGACGAAGTAAGCGGTCAGACTATCGAAAAGATGAAAGATATCAAGTTTTTTGCCAAACAATATCCGATAGCCCTACGTAATAAGGGATTGATTGATCCCGAAAATATATATCAGTATATCGCACATCGCGGCTATCGAAGTTTGAGAAAGATCATAACAGAAATGACACCGGAGAAAGTGTTGAACGAAATTAAGAGGTCAGGAATCCGAGGTCGTGGCGGTGGAGGTTTCCCCGCAGGTGTTAAATGGGAGTCTGCTAAGAAAGCCGTTGAGAGAAATCTTGCAGAAGCGGGACCATTAGATGATCTTGAAGATGCGAAAACAGCTTATGTCGTGTGCAACGCCGACGAAGGCGACCCCGGTGCATACATGGATAGAAGTATAATAGAAACTGACCCTCACACAGTTATTGAAGGTATGCTGGTAGGTGCTTATGCTATTGGTGCCAAAGAAGGGTTTATTTATATCCGAAAAGAATATCCGCTTGCCTTAGAAAGATTGAGAACTGCTATCGATCAAGCAAGGACTTTAGGGATACTCGGCAATAATATTATGGGTAGCGATTTCAGTTTTGATATCCATACACATCGCGGTGCCGGAGCTTTTGTTTGTGGCGAATCAACAGCTTTGATGACTTCTATGAGCGGCTTAGCCGGAGAGCCGAGAGCAAAATATATCCATACTGTGGAAGTGGGATACAGAGATAAACCGACAGTTCTTAATAACGTCGAAACTTGGGCAAATATACCGGTGATAATTGATAAAGGAGCTGATTGGTTCGCATCTATTGGTACCGGAGATGTATCGGAAAATCCTTGGAACGGATCGTCAGGAACTAAAGTTTTCTCTTTAGTGGGTAATGTCCGTCATTCCGGTTTGGTTGAAGTGCCTATGGGCATCACCTTAAGGGAGATAATATATGATATAGGCGGTGGCATCCCTAATGATAAACAATTCAAAGCTGTGCAGACAGGCGGACCATCCGGTGGATGTTTGCCGGAATCTCAGCTCGATATGTCTGTAGATTTTGATTCACTGACAGCTGCCGGTTCGATGATGGGCTCCGGTGGTATGATAGTCATGGATGAGAACAGTTGCATGGTAGATGTAGCGCGATACTTTATCGCCTTCTTAGTGGAAGAGTCTTGCGGTAAGTGTACTCCATGTCGTGAAGGTTTATCTGCTTTGAAAAGAATATTGGAAAGGATTTGCCGGGGCGAAGGAGTACCAGCAGATATTGATGCTTTACGAGATATTTCGGAAACAATTACTGATACCAGCCTTTGTCAACTTGGAGCAACAGCCCCTAATCCCGTTCTCAGCACATTGAAATATTTCGAAGATGAGTATTGGGAACATATTAACGGGAAAAAGTGTCGAGCCGGAGTTTGTAAAGAATTGATAGAGTTCAATATCTTAGAAGATAATTGTACCGGCTGTACATTGTGTTATAGAAATTGCCCTGTAGAAGCTATTAGCGGCAAAGCCAAGCAGCTGCATGTGATAGATAAGTCTAAGTGTATCAAGTGTGGTATCTGCTTTGAAGTATGCAAGTTTAACGCAGTGGAGGTAAAGTGATGGCTAAGAAAACTTATGAATTGCTCATCAACGACGAGATAAAGGTTGAGGTAAAAGAAGGTGACAACCTGCTAGAACCAATAGTCAAGCAAGGTATATTTATACCATCTTTATGTTACAATAAGAAGTTGCAAAATGATGCTAACTGCCGATTATGTGTTGTTGAAGCTGAAATCAGAGGTAAAAGAAAAATTATAACTTCCTGTAATTATCCGGTTAAAAGTGATTTGAAGGTATGGACTAACACCGAAAAGATTAATAAGCACCGAAAGTTGTTGGTGGAAATGTACCTGAACAGATTCCCCAATGTGGAAATCCTAAAAGGAATTGCCAGAGAGGTAGGAGCAAAAGAAAATAAGTACTTCCAGAGTGAGCTGACCGATAACAATGAGAAAGCTTGTATCCTGTGCGGTAATTGTGTCTGGGCTTGCCAAGAGTTTGTTCTGGAAGAGATAATCGACTTTGCAGGGAGAGGCTATAAGCGACATATTGCTATGCCTTTTGGAGAGGTAGACAGTAAATGCATTGGTTGTACTTCATGTGCCTATGTGTGTCCTACGGAAGCGATTCAAGTTATTGACGATATGAATCATCCTGATAATCCACTGCTTATTAGGAATCATGGAATGAAGGTTAATGCAGAGATGGCGACGCTGGATAGCGGGCAGTGCTGTATGAGAGAGGTTGGGACCGCTAATATTATTGAAGTCATGGATAGATATGACCTGTTACCGGTTCATAACTATAAATTTGGCAGCCATCACGATACACCGAAGATGGACTCAATGGTTTTGAGGAAGAAATACTTTTCCCAGAAACAGGCTGATGCTTGCTGGAAAGGTTGTTCAATGGCTTGTGCTAAAGCTGTAGACGATTTTGAACTGAAGACCGGCCCTTATAAAGGTGACAAGGTAGTTGTTGATGGCCCCGAATATGAAACTTCAGCCGGCTGTTCCAACATGGGATGTTTTGACCCCGAATTTGTCATAGAATTCAACTTCTATTGTGACACTTATGGTATTGATACTATTTCTATGGCGACATGTACCGCTTTTGCTATGGAGTGTTTTGAAGAAGGCCTCATATCTCTTGAAGATACCGGTGGGAAGCACCTTGTTTTCGGCAACGGAGATGCTGTTTTGGAGTGCTTACACGAGATGTCTCGAGGTAGAGGGTTTGGTGTCAAATTAGGCCAAGGAATCAGAGTAATAAAAGAGGAATTAAAAAAGAAGTATCCGGAAAAAGCTCAATGGTTACAGGATATCGGAATGGAAGTTAAAGGGCTTGAGTACTCTGAGTATGTCAGTAAAGAATCATTAGCCCAACAAGCCGGTTATACTTTGGCTGTTAAAGGGCCACAGCATGATGAAGCTTGGTTGATTTTCATGGATATGGTTAATAACCAGATACCCACTTT
>PWNZ01000085.1 GCA_003564135.1 Candidatus Cloacimonadota bacterium | reverse complement strand
TTCATTATTCATTATTCATTCTTCATTGACGAAGTCATGGACGTTTACTATGTTTAAAATTGATTTTCAGCCACCGAGAACACCGAAATAAGCACCGAATAATGGTCTTCACAGCTGACTATCGTCTCTTTCGTTAATATTATAATCATTAGCTCGGGTGTCATCATATTCGTTCCTGATTCTTGGTTGACGATGTCATGAGCGTTTACTATGTTTAAAATAGTTACCAGTGGTTCTGGAACGCTGACTTTCAGTCGGCTGGTACGTCGGCTTTAGCCGGCAATTTAATCATTCCTTTGGGTGTCTGTCTTCACTAAAATTATACATCGCACATTGTAAATTATACATTACTTTTCACTGTCATGGACGTTTACTATAATGAACTGATTAGAAGTAAATCAGAGCTTGACTAACCGGATAGTCAGGCGATTAAATTTATCAAAGGAGGTAAAACATGGTGTCGGGAATAAAGTTAGCTGCTTTTGTTATTGCTTTAGTTATATTAGTTCCTTTTCTAAGTAACAGGTACGGCAGTGTGGACACATTAGTTGTCCTGATGAGTCTGTTCTTGATTGTCTTTGTCGCTTTTGTTTTGGATGCTATCTTTATAATGAAGATGATTAAGAACGAAATTAAGCCGACTTTAGAAAAGATAAACAGTTCACTAAAAAGAATAGAGAAGCATTTAAAAGAAAACAGCCCGTCTTCCGCTGAAAAACAATAAGAAAAAAAGGCCGGAAAAGGAAATAGTCTCAACGAATGAAGCAAAAGCATTGACCGAACTCAGACATGGGAAAGGAATGTTTAGAATTCTGTTTCTGTATTAAGACTAGTGTGCCCTCCTTAGCGGCAGGCCATCATAAGTTTTTTCTTTGATTGTTGCCAAATTTTAGTTTAGCCTACCGGGGAGAGCAGGAAAAGGTGTTTTGTGCAGCTTTGCAGCAAATGTACAGCTATAATAGTACCGGTAAACCGGAGAAGCGGCCGCCGGCCAGAGTAAAACGTTCTAGACCGCTATTCAACACCGGTTTCTGAAGATTAAACTTTCCCTCCAAATACTGATGTGAAGTTATGAGGCGGGAATCGGCTATGTCGATATCAACAGTCCTCAGAAAAAGAATTTCACCGACAGATAGATAAGTACTAACCCGGACGAGCCGGAAGCAAATTTTTTCCACGAATGAACACAAATGAACACGAATAAAAAAACAATGAAGAATGAAGAAGTTTAGAGGGTTTAGTAGGTTTAGAGCTTCGCTGTTTAGATTAGGGACAGGCGCGGTTTTATGTCTTCTCAGGGTGTTGTCTATCCGGAGAAGTTTTCGTTCGCCTATTGTTTTTCCGGACTTCATGCCCCAGCACTATAGGCTCTGTTTTGATTTTATCGTTGACCGATTACTGTACTTACAGAGATTGAGACAATGATAACTGAAGGAGGAAAAGTGACAAAAGCAGCAATAATTGGTGGAGGTAGCTGGGGGTTAGCTGTAGCTAACCTGTTGTGCAGGAATGGGGTAGAGGTATATGTTTGGGAGTATAATGAAGAATATGTTGCAGAAGTCAATCGTACCGGTTATAATCGAACTTTTCTGCCCGGTGTATTAATTGACAACAGGATCAAAATATCATCAGAGGTGAATGATGTTTTATCACCAGAGACAGAGCTGTTAATATTAGCCGTTCCGAGTCATGTAATGCGAGATGCTGTTCACCAGGTACGAGAACTACTGCCACTGAACAGCAAGCTCAAGGGGATTGTGAATCTTGCAAAAGGAATAGAAGAGGGGACGATGCTGCGCATGTCGGAAGTTGTAGCTGACGAGCTTCCCAGTAACTTGTGTGCTAAGATTACTACTTTGTCCGGCCCCAGCCATGCCGAAGAAGTTGCACGTTTTATTCCTACGACCGTTACTTTAGCAGGCTTTGATGCTGAGACCTTAGCTTATGTTCAGCAGCTTTTTAGTAACGAATATTTCCGGGTATATACTTCTAATGATATGATAGGTGTGGAATTTGGTGGTGCAATTAAGAATATTATCTCTATAGCTGCCGGGATCATCGAGGGGTTGGGTTTAGGAGACAACACTATTGGTGCTCTGCTTACTCGGGGTCTGGCAGAGATCAGAAGATTGGGAGTAAAATTAGGTTCCGATCCCACGACTTTTAACGGTCTTTCGGGCATAGGAGACCTGATCACAACAGCTATCAGCAAGCACAGTCGTAATCGTTTTGTGGGTTATCAGTTAGGTAAAGGTGAGAAATTAGATGATATTCTTAAGTCTATGAAAATGGTAGCAGAAGGAGTCAGGACGACAAAATCTATTTATCAATTGGCAACAGACAAGAATGTTTCAATGCCGATAACTACTGAGGTCTATAACATACTTTTCAATGACAAAGATCCCCGGGAGGCCATACACGATTTGATGACCCGGGAGCTAAAAGTAGAAGATTAATGCGCTTGGAAGAGAGAATCAATACCTATGGTCGTTACTTGAGGAATAAATACGGTTGTCGAGTATTTCGTGTAGGGATAACTTTTCGTGCCGCTTGTGCACATCGGTTGAGTAGTGGTGGGTGTATATTCTGTTTACCGGAAACGTTTATGGTTTCGTCCATAGTCGATGATGAAGATTTTATCAACATCGGGTATCGACAATTGCATGAGCTGGCACCTAAAGTTAGAAATGGTGTCGGCGAGGGTGATGGTTTGTCATTATTAGCCTATTTTCAAGATGGTTTACCTAATGATACAGATGTTCCGGAACTGGAAAGAATGTTTATCAGAACCACCGATTATCCCGGCGTTCGAGGGATCATTGTATCCTCAAGGTGTGATTCGATAGACGAGGTTTTTTTGTCGATGCTTAGCAAGTTACCGATCGATACTTACCTAGAGTTAGGGCTGCAATCCTCTCATCAAAGCAGCCTTGATCTACTTAACAGGCATGAAAATATCAACGACATCAAAAGCGTATTAGATTTATGCAGCGATTACGGCATACATGTTGGTGTACATTTGATCATCGGAATCCCGAACGAGAATGAAAGTGATATCTTGCAGACGATAGATTTTGTTAACTCCTATCCGGTTATCAAAGAGGTCAAGCTGCATAACCTGACGGTCTATAAAGGAACTCGATTAGCCGATTATTATTCCGATAAGCTTGACGAAATACCGGATTTAGATTGTTATCTTCATCTGTTAGGTAGGATCATTGCCCGTTTAAGGAAAGATATTGTGGTCAGTAGGTTGTTCACGAGCAATGTCAGAGGAAACAATCGAGCGATAAAACCGTTTTTAGGTGTAAAAAGAAACTGGTTAAGCCGATTGTCAAAACATTTAGAGGAACAGCAAATTTTTCAGGGTATAAACTGCCCTGTCCGGTAGGTATATAATGAGAGCTTTTCAGCAAGTCATAAATAAGTATAAGAAAAAGCATAATTTCATATTGGTAGCGACGGGTCTGTTCAAAATCCTAGCTCTTTACCTGATTGCCCATAATCTCTTTTTCATCTTTTATGCATTCACCTTGCAGAGGTTACAGGAGCTGTTTCTTTTTGGTGTGGGTGTTAAGATTTTCTTGGGATTAGTCTTCATTTATATAGCTTTAGACATTAATAATCGTTTGATTAATGTCTATAAGGCATCTCGCCATCTCGACCGGCACAACAGAGACGATAACGATACCTATCAAAATGCCTTAGAGCTTTTACATGGCCACAAAGAAGAGCATGCCGATGTGATAGCCTTGGTTTGTGCGTACGCTGATAAAAAAGCAAAACATCAGGCTATTGAACCCGATATAAATCCCATGAAAGCGGCTTTAACGCCTTTATTAGTCGGTCTGGTAATCAGTTTAGTGTTTGCTGTAGCTGCGCCTACTACCTATTTTAATTCATGGTCTGATTTTGCCTTTAACCGGGCAATTCAACCCGAATACCGAGACTATATCCAGCTCATTCCGGGTAATATATCTGTCACTAAGAACTCCCATGTCGATATTAAGGTACAAGATCCGGAGCAGGCTCTTGAACATACACTATATTACCGTTTCTTTAACGATGAACGAGAACTAAGTATAGATTCCGATGACATTCCTTGGCGCTCGGAAAACTTATATAACAACGAAAAGACCTTTACCAATATTGACCGGCATACTGAGTACTTTGTCAGTAATCCTCATGCAGTTTCCGATACCTTCAGAATAATGGTTTATGAAGAACCTGCCGTTCGGGATATGACCTTGCGTTTTAATTACCCCGATTATACCGGACTTGATCCGGAGGTAGACTACCAAAGCAACGGTATAATCCGAGCTTTGAGGTACACTGAAGTTAAAGTAGAGATAGAGACCAACAATCCTTTGGAAGAGGCTATGATAATCTTTTCCGATGGGACTGCAGCAAGTATGGAGAGATTGGGAAGGAATCTTTTCAGTCATGCTATAGAAGTCACCAGCAGTGGTTCTTATTATCTAAGATTGGTCGATTTTCTCGGTAATGAATCGAGAAGAATTGATCGATCAATAACCATGATTGCCGACAGGCCTCCCGAAATAAGCATTGTTTATCCGGGCAGAGATACAATATTCACTCAGAACATGATGCAGAGGATGAGTATTTTAGTTTCGGACGACTATGGCCTGCGAAACTTGAAATTGAAGTATCATATCAACCAAAATGAGGTTCAACAACAGATGCTGCAAGAGAATATAGCGGGATCTTTATACGAACATGACTTCATCTTTGATCTTTCCGAAACATACATGCTGCCCGGTGATGTCGTTACTTATTGGGCAGAGGTCACCGATAATGCTCCCGATCCACAGACCAGTTTGAGCCGTTCATATAGGTTGAGATTCCCGTCAGTTGAGGAAATATTTGCTGAGATTCAAAGGGAAGAAGAGCGTAAGATGGAAAGTTTCAGAGAAGGCATCCATCAATCGCAGGAATTACAGCAAGATTTCGAAAGAAAACGTCGTGAAATGATGAAGAAAGATGAATTCGATTGGGAAGATAAGCAGGATTTGGAGCAATTTTTAGAGCGGCAAGACGATTTGAACGAAATGATCGAGAAATTGGCGGAAGACTATCAAGACCTGTTGGAAAAATTTGAAGATAACCCCTTCTTGTCGGACGAAACATTAGAGAAAATGGACCGGATCAAAGAGCTAATGGATCAGATAGCCGACGACAACTTGAAAGATCTTATGGACAATATGCGCAATGCTATGGAGGATATGGACCGGGATGAGATGCTCAGCTTGATGGAAGATTTTAAGTTCTCGATGGAAGATTTCGACAAGAAATTACAGAGTACGTTAGACCTTTTAGAAAGTATTCAAAAAGAACAGAATTTGCAGAAGGCTCTTGCTATATCAAAAGAGATGGAGCAGATGCAGCAAAACCTGCTAGAG
>PWNZ01000098.1 GCA_003564135.1 Candidatus Cloacimonadota bacterium | reverse complement strand
GGAATCACAGGTAACTGATAACTATTTTAAACATAGTAAACGTCCATGACAGTGAAAAGTAATGTATAATTGCAAAATGAAAACACCCGGGGGAATGGTTAATAATTGCCGGCTAAAGCCGGCGTGCCAGCCGACTGAAGTCAGCGTTCCGGAATCACTGGTAACTATTTTAAACATAGTAAAAAAGAGTCACAATACCGCAAAGCTTAGGTGTTGTGACTCTTAATAATGTGTAAATTTATTATCAGATCAGGCTCAATATTTTATGAGTTGATTTGACGAATTCGTTAAACCTTGATCCGGAGAGCTTCTTTTGTTCGAGCATTGATAAATCGTGCAGATATTTACAGATCATCTTTACTTCTTCTTCTTTGCCTTTTGATTTGAGCTTCAAGACCTTTTTCACGACCGGGTTTTCGGCGTTGATAACTAAGTCGTGATACACCAGAAAATCTGTCTCTTTATCGGTATTTTTCATGAAACTCTGGATTTCCTGCATCCTTCTCATACCTTCATTAAAGACAATAAGTGTCGGTATTTCCTTATTTTTTAGCCTTTTTACTTTGACAGTAATATTCTTATCATCCATTGCTTTTTCGAAGGTTTCTTTTAGGTGGTCAAGTTCGGTTTTATCGTCTTGATCTACCAGCTCTTTTTTTTCTGCATCTATCAAGGATTCATCGAGTTCCGAATCTATCCTGACGAAGCTGACATCTTCCATTTTCATCTCAAAGTGTTGAAACAGGTGGTTATCTATGACATTATCGGCAATAATAACTTCTTTCCCGGCATCTTTGAGCATCTTAATGTAACTTTGCTGGGAATCATCATCGGATGTATAGTAGATCTTCAGCTGATCTTTCTTGTTATCTTTTTTGTCTTTGTTGTCTGCTTCAGTCGCAGTACCCTGTTCTTTCACTTTCTGTTTGTACTCTTCTAAGGTCACATACTCACCGCCAACGGTCTTATAGATGATCAGATCCTTGGCAGCATCATAGAAGTTTTCTTCCGTAAGTGCACCAAACTTAATGAAGTGATGTAAATGTTCCCAGTATTCTTCGTACTTTTTGCGATCTTCATTGTATAGATCTTTCAGATAGTCAGCCACTTTTTTGATGATATACTTAGATATTTTCCTGACATTATGATCTTGCTGCAAGAAGCTTCTCGAGACATTCAACGGGATGTCGGGAACATCTATTCCACCTCTTAGAGTCATCAAGAATTCGGGCACAAACTCTTTTAAGTTATCAGCTACAAAGACATTGTTGCAATAGAGCTTTACCTCACCGCGCTGCATTTCCATCTGATTACGGAACTTCGGGAAGTAGAGAATCCCCTTTAAGTTGAACGGGAAATCTACATTAAGGTGAATCCAAAACATGGGGTCGATATAGTCATGGAAAACCTCTTTATAGAACTGTTTATATTCTTCTTCCTTTACATCTTTCGGTTTTCGGTTCCACAACGCCTCTTTTTGGTTGATGACCTTTTTTTCCAGCTCGATCGGGAAAGGTGTAAAATTCGAGTATTTCTCGATAAGTTCTCGCATCTTAGTGAAATCGAGGTATTCGTTGGATTCTTTATTCAGGTAGAGAGTTACGGTTGTTCCCGGTTCTTTTCTTTTCCCTTTGCCGCTGGAATAGTTAGTTGTACCGTCACATTCCCAGAAAGCAGGTTCAGCGCCTTCCAGATATGACAATGAATCAATAGTCACTTTATCAGAGACCATGAACGAAGAATAGAATCCCAATCCAAAATGTCCGATGATATTACTCTGCTTGTCTTTATACTTCTCGATGAAGTCTTCGGCGCTGGAAAAAGCTATCTGATTGATATATTTTTCAACCTCATCGGCTGTCATCCCGATCCCATAGTCGATGAACTTGATAGTTCTGTTTTTTTTATCTATATCGACTATAACTCTCAGGTCTTCTTGTTTGACATCGCTATCCATTATCTTGCGTTTATTGAGCGCATCTATGGCATTGGAGATCAATTCTCGGGAGAATATATCATGCTCGGAATAGAGCCATTTTTTTATGATAGGGAAAATATTTTCAGTATGAATACTCAGTTTCCCCTGTTCCATTTTGTTTTCTGCCATACAGTTCCTCCTTATTAGTTCACATTTCTATCCAAAAAAAATGGGGCTATTCTTTTGTCAACCCTCTTTTTAGCATTAGGTAGCATCCTGCGCTATTTTTTTGAATAAATACTTCATGTACTCTCGCGCATCACTAATCACGATAATAAGACAGAAAGCTCAACTACCCCTAAAATCTTGCCCCGGATTTCAATGATTACACCGTTTTTAATCACAAAGAACTGATGACTCCTAGCCCGAAACGTCAAAACAACAATTCATCACAACGTATAGACAATTTTTATTCACATAACTCGCCGGGTTAGAGTAAATCTAATTCGCCTACCCTGTGAAGTCTCCTTTGGGTTTAATACAGTTCGGAAGTTCCTTTCAGGTTTTGCAGGTCTCAAAAGTAGATAATAAAGATTTAGGATTTTTGTGTCTCTATCCCCTCAAGCGGGTCGTGTTCATTGTAACGATATCATCCTCCAGTTGCGGGCGAATAGCAGCCCCCCACATTCCGGCTTGCCCGTGTTTAAGTACTCTAGAAAAAAAATTAAACTGAAAATGAAAAAAAGGGCGATTTGGTAACTTTCGCCCTTAGCACCTTGATAGTCAGCGGGTTACACGGTTACCAGTCCGGTAACTTTAGGTAACCGCGGTAACCGGATAAATCCGGCGTACCGGTCGTTTGGCCCGATGAAACAGAAAAAAAGGTTTCACGAAAAAAAAGCGTTCCGGAAAATCACCTGCATTATCCGGGTTGAACGGCAGAGGTATTAATCAGAGCTTATCCGGCAATCAGAGTCATCAGGGTTCTATTCCGGAGTTCTTATCTCTTTCTCTGAGCGGCTTTCTTCTTTCTTTTGCGGGGTTTCTGCTATTACTGCTTGACGGAAACAGGTCTTCCCTCTAAATTATCAAATAAACTGTCGGAGGTACTAAGCCTTGATAAAACAGGACAAAGGCATCAAATTAGGAGATAACATAAAAGGTATATACGGATTCGAAGGAACGGCAAAGATTTCCAGGCCGCTTGTCGGCATGAAGATCCCGGCCGGTTTTCCTTCACCGGCTCAAGACTATATTGAGGATTCTTTAGACCTTAACGAGTTCTTAGTGCCCCGACCCAGTTCCACATATTTCGTCCGGGTTGATGGTGATTCGATGATTGATGCGGGGGTTTTTTCAGGAGATATATTGATAGTTGACCGATCATTAGAAGCTGTTAACAATAAGGTCGTTATTGCTGTTATCGACAGTGAGCTAACAGTCAAGAGACTTAAAATAGATAATGATAGATATTTTCTGGTTCCCGACAATAAAGATTACCCTGCTGTGGAAGTAGAAGAATGGATGAATATGACGATCTGGGGCGTTGCCACTTACGTCATTCACAAACTTTAATTGTCACTAACTATTATGAATTATCCTACTATTTACGCGCTTGCCGACTGTAATCATTTCTATGTCTCATGCGAGCGTGCATTCAATCCCTCTTTAGAGAACAAGCCGGTGGCTGTGCTTTCTAATAATGATGGTTGTGTCGTAGCCTTATCGCCGGAATTAAAGCGGTTAGGTGTTACCCGAGGCACTCCTTGGTTTAAGATAAAGCATCTGATCAAAGAGCATGATATAAAGATATTTTCGTCTAATTATACGCTTTACGCCGATATGTCGTTTAGAGTTATGACAATTTTAGAACGTTTTACCCCTGACCTTGAGCTGTATTCCATAGATGAAGCTTTTCTTAATTTCAGCGGCCTTAATGAACCTGATTTTAACCGTTACGGTTCTACTATCAGGTCGGTTGTCCGCAAATATACAGGAATACCTGTCTCTGTCGGGATAGCTCCGACCAAGACTTTGGCTAAGTTAGCAAACAGAATAGCCAAGAAAAACGGAAGCGGTGTTTTTTGCATAGATAATGAGCAGGTAAGGCGCAAAGTGTTACAACGTACCGGTGTCGATCATATTTGGGGTATCGGATCACGTTATGCAGCGAAGCTCAGGAAACGTGGGATAGACAATGCCTTGCAGCTAAGCCTGGTAGATGATGACAAGATTGCCCGTGATATGACGATTGTCGGGGTCAGGATGGTCAATGAGCTAAGAGGAATTCCTTGCAGCGAGGAGAGTTGTTCCAGGCTTCAAGATTCTGATGATATTGCCTGGAAAAAAAAAGCATCTTCTTTTAACACATCTTACCGTGATGAGCCTCGTAAAAGCATCGTTAGTTCCAAATCTTTCGGCAGACCTGTTTCTAAGTATCGCGAGCTACAGGAAGCCTTATATTGTTACTGCGACACAGCTTTGAAAAAACTGCGGGATCAGGGATCGGTGGCTAAAAGGATAACGGTTTATCTCACTACTAACCCGTTCAGGAATGAACCGCAATATGCTAATTATCGGGAAGCTGTTCTACCCGGATATTCAGCTTATCCGCCCGATTTTACCGAGCCGGCGGTTAAAATGCTGAAATCTATCTACCGGAAAGGATTCCGCTACAAAAAAATAGGTGTTATGATAAACGATATTATTCTTCAGGAAGAAGCTCCTATCGACATCTTCGATACCGCCTATATCGATGACCAACGCTCCGATATTATGGATTGTGTTGATAAGATAAACAGCCGCTGGGGAAAAGGAACCGTCCATTTCGCCGGACTGGGGATCAAGCGAAGATGGGAGATGCGCCGGCAGCATCTTTCACCGAAATATACTACTTCCTGGAAGGAGTTATTGGTAGTAAAAGCGTAGAGATTTGAAGTGAAGATCAGTTTACAAGTCAACAATAACAACCCTAAACTGGACAAGGCAAAACCAAAATGTTACAAATATGCAAGAGCAGGGATGCTCTTGAGACGTATAAATCAAACTCATCAGGTTTTTTGTATCAAGCTCATCTTGAGCTTGGCCTTTATGTCTCCAGACCATCTTGGTCTGGTTGTTTCGAAATTTTCTGCCAAAAAAAAGCACGAATTTGATTATTAAGGTACTAAAAGGAGGTTTCATGTGTGGAAGATTTGCTCTGTTCACCGACATAACTAGTATAACGAAATATGCCAACTTCATAGCAGGCGACTATGAATGGCAGCCTCACTACAATATATCTCCGGGGATGACCGTTCCTTTGTTAATCAATGAAGACGAAGAAGGCATGATAAGTTTTGCTAAATGGGGGTTTCATCCACCTTTTGCCGGAAAATCGTCATCACACAACATTATCAATGCCCGAGCAGAAACGATAGCCACAAAAAGGACTTTTAAGTCAGCTTTTAATAGCGATAGATGCCTGATACCTGCTAACGGCTTTTATGAATGGAGATTTTCAGATAAAAGGCCTTTCTACATTGCCTCTAAGAGTGGTGATCTTCTTTTTTTCGCCGGACTGTTGAGCAGGAATAAGTTAGAAACCGAAAGTGCACAAGAAGAAAATACATTTGTGATAATTACTACCGAAGCGGACGATACTATCAGGCCTGTTCATCATAGGATGCCGGCAATGATCCCACCCGAATCATTGCAAGAATATCTATTTTCTAAGGATATAAACAGAGTTAATAAACTGCTAACGCCGACCACTAAAGCTGGCACACAGCTAGTTCCCGTAACTAAAAAGGTCAATAATGCTCGTAATAACTCAGCTCAGTTGATTAGCAGGTATGAAGACGAGCAAAGCGATATCTTTTAGCATTACAGATTGACAGCTAAACGGGCTTTATATTTTAGACTTATCATTAAGTCTAATGTAACTGAAAACAAGTGAATTATTGTAGCAAGTGGTACAACTGCTGCTTTGAAGATCACAATTTAAAATAAGGATATGAGAGAAAGTAAACATGAATAACGATCTGCTTATTGGATATGATATAGGAACTAAGACAATAAAAGCGGTCTATGGCACCGACTTGAATGACAAAAAGACCATAAAAATAGAGCACTTTTCCGACCCGCAGGGTGTGATAGAAAAAATTGAGAAAAAAATCTCTGCCGGGAACCGCAATGTTAATGGATATGCTACAGGAAGATATGGAGACACCATCAACTGGGGAACCCAGCAAATAACGGTAATTGATTGGACGAAGCCAGTCATCAGGTATTGTCATGATCATTACAATGAAGGGATCCGCTATATTATCGATATAGGCGCGGCAGGACTTTCACTTCTGGAATTAAAGGACGGTAAATTTCACAGATTCGCGACCAACTCGATCTGTGCTTCAGGTACCGGATCTTTTCTTGATCAGCAAATGATCAGGATGGGACTTGGCTTTGAAGCTGTCGATAAAATGGAAGTATCAAAACGAGTGCCCAGCATAGCAAGTAGGTGTGCCGTTTTTGCTAAAAGCGATCTGATCCACAGGCAGCAGGAAGGTTATACTATTCAGGAGCTGTGGAACGGCTTGGTCAAAGGCATGGCAGAAGCATGTTTCATAACCTTATTACGCGGCGACAATCTCAACGGGAAAGTTCTTTTTCTAGGTGGGCTAGTCAAGAATCGTCTCTTTTTACATTATTTTTCTAAACTTCTAGCTGAAGACACTCTTATCGTACCCGAACAACCTGATACTTTCCTTGCTTTAGCCAACTTTTACTATGCCCATCTACGGGACAGTAAATCCGCCTTGGACAAGGAATTCAACTATGCCGAGAAAAAAGCGAAAAAGGATAGTAACACCGCATTTGAAAAACCTTTAAACCCTCCAAAATCAGCAAAAGATAAGTACTATTCAGATCAATTCGGTAACGAGATCACCATCTATCCCGGTCTGCACAAATTAATCAAAGCAAACGGCGGCAGTAATGAGTCTGATAACGGTAGTAACGGACACGCTTCGATACCGACTATTTTCGGGGTAGATATAGGTTCAACTAGCACAAAAGCAGCTCTTATCCATAAAGATAGTGGGGCGTTACTTATAGGGCTGTACCGCAAAACACACGGTAACCCCATATCAGCCTATCAAAAGCTCTTGAAAGGAATAAATCGTCTGACTTTAGAAAATCCCTATCGATTTGTCATAAAAGGTATGGGAACCACGGGGAGTGGTAGGAAAATTGTCAGCGCTTTTGCCGGTGGAGATCAATGTGTTAACGAGATAACGGCTCATCTGCAGGGTGCGCTGATAGAGGTACCTGATGTCCGAACTATTTTTGAGATCGGTGGTCAGGATTCTAAATATATCTTTGTCGAAGATGGCTGGATGAAAGATGCCAATATGAATTATGTCTGTGCTGCCGGAACGGGGTCTTTTTTGGAAGAGCAAGCTCAGAACCTCAATTTTGAACTGAATGAATTTGAAGATTTATGTCGGGGAGTACCGGCACCCAAAACTAACGATAGATGCACCGTATTTATGGAGCAAGATTCCAAAAAGCTGCTTATCGATGGTCATTCTAAGTCCGAAGTAGTTGCTTCGTTGCTCTATTCAGTTTGCAAAAACTATTTACACCGGGTTGTCCAAAACAGACCAATCGAGGAACCTATTCTCTTTTTAGGGGCAACTGCTCGCAACAAAGGCTTAGTTGAAGCTTTCAGCAATATTCTGCAAAAAGAAATCAATACCTCTACAATCAGTCATTTGACCGGAGCTATCGGTGTAGCAGAGATTGTTAGAAAGGACATAGTTGCAAATGAGACCAAATTCAAAGGTTTCTCTTTACATGCAGACAAAATAGAGTTTAAGGAAAGAAACTGTACAGATTGTCATAATAACTGCCGCATCATCTATTTTGAGTCAGCTTCGGGAACAGTATCTTGGGGCTACCAGTGCGGTAAAGAAGGCTTGGACAAAACCGATAAGAAACCGAATAAACGACATGAAGATTATTTCCGAGCCGTTAAAAAAATGAACACATTATCGCCTTCAACTGATGGTGAGAATAAAACCATCTACATTCCCAAAGCTTTATTTTACTATTCGCACAACTATTTATGGCAAAAGTTTTGGGAAACTTTAGGATTTAAGGTGGAAATACTTCCCGATTCTAATAAAGAAATATTAGCTACAGCTTTGAGCTATAGCCCTAATGAAACTTGTTTCCCGCTAAAAATGGCTATCGGACACATAATACATGCAATAAAAAGCGATAAAACCCCTTTATTTCTACCCTATTTAATTCGAGACACAAATAATGAAGCCGCCACCAATTCCTACTTCTGCCCCATGACCCAAAGTTTACCGGCCATAATTAAAAGCATCCTCCAATATAATGGAATTAGCGATGAAGGTTTAGTAGCTCCAATTGTTGATCTCAGTAATCCCGATGATAATAACATCGAATCTTTGCACAGCTCTCTTAAATCAAGGTATAACATTGGAAAAGAAAGAATTGCCGATTCTTTCCGAACCGCTCTATCTGAATATAAAACCCTGCAAAAGAAACTATTAAATCAAGCTCAAAAAGCAATAAAAGAAATCGAAAAAACACCGGTTTTATCTTCAGAGCGCCATCAAGAACCAGTACTCGTTATAATCGGACGTTCCTATAACTTGTACGATGATAGTCTTAATTTAGGGCTAATAAAAGACACAAAAGCATATGGTTATAAGATGATACCTGCTGATATGATGCCCTTCGAAAGAGAAACTATTGGCGATGACTATCGGAATATGTATTGGTCTTACGGGCAAAAGGTTATAGCTATAGCACAGGAAATATTGAAACATCCCAACCTCTACCCCATTTTCTTGACTAACTTTAATTGTGGGCCTGACTCTTTCATATTATCAATGCTTGAAGAGATCTGGAAGCATAAACCTTATTTAATCTTAGAACTCGATGAACACAGCGGAAATGCCGGATACCTTACCCGGATAGAAGCCTTTTTAGACCGGATAAAAAGCCACAACCATTTACCACCTCAAAGCGAAACCGAGCAAAAAGTGACAAAAAATAGTTTGTCAGTCAAACCTTCGCAAAAAACTAATGAGTTAAAAACTAAACAAAAGACATTGATAATACCTCCTATGAACCCTTACGGAACGGTTCTGGTCAGCGGTGCTTTCAGAAAGTTCGGTTACAATGCTGTCCCTATGGTTAAAGAAGATATCAACACCTTCCATCTTGGCAAATCTTACCTCCGTGGTTCTGAGTGCTTACCGGCTGCGTCTACCTTGGGTTCTGTGCTTGATTATTGTGAAAAGAACAGACTCATGTCCGCAAGCAAAGATAGCAAGAACAGCACCAGTTTCTCTGAATCAATATCGGTCTTTATGCCTTGTGCTTCAGGACCTTGCCGTTTTGGGCAATATGGCCACCTCCACGAGATGATCCTTAATAGAAATAACATCAACGCCGACATACTGTCTCTCAACTCAGAAAACGATTATGCCGGTTTCTCGCCTGGGCTGAGACTGCAAATATTCAGAGCTATAATTTTGACCGATATCTTCGTTAAACTGGGATGCAAGCTACGACCTTACGAAAAGCGAAAAGGAGAAGTTAACGAACTACTCAACCAATACCTGAAAGAGGCTACCGGCGTCTTAGCATCCAAGCAGAAAATAGGCAGTTTATTAAAAAGATTGAGGCGAGCAATAGACCGCTTGAATATCGACTTGTCTAAGCCAAAGCCGTTGGTGGGAATTGTTGGTGAGATTTACGTCAGAAGTTCGCCATTTTCGAACGATAATCTGATTGAAAAGATTGAAGATCACGAAGCTGAAGCATGGCTGACACCACTGATGGAATGGCTTCACTATACAAGCTACCTTAAGACCTCGAAACAAAAAGGCTTGATGGACAAGATCAGCGACGAACTATCCAATGCAACCGTGCATTATCACGAAACAAAATATTACGGTTATTTTAACCAGATACTATCCGACAGGCAAGAACCTGATGTTCAAACAATGATCGATAAAGCTAAACCCTATATAAATGAAGCTATCAGAGGTGAAGCCGTATTAACAGTTGGAAGAGCAATCTGCTTTATTGATCAAGGTGCCAAAATGATTGTCAATGTGGCACCATTCGGTTGTATGCCGGGCACTGTTAGCAGTATTATCCTGAAGAATCTGGCTATGATCTATTCAACACCTATGGTTTCTCTCTACTATGATGGCTATGTCGGTTTTGACACTCAATTAGAGCAATATCTGAACAATCTAAATTAGCGCTTTTGGAGGAAATAATAAAGCTTCGATCGCATAAACTCAAGACATAACAAGGAGATAGGCCATAACCGATTGCTAGTTGCCGGGTTTATTCTAAGTACGCTATTTACTAAAAAAGGATAAAGATGGTTGACAAAATAATAGAGCCTGTATTTGTTGAACTCTATTTATTGATAATTTATAATGCCTTAGAAAGAGGAACATTATGTACGAGTTAGCTTGTTTATTACAGGTCGCTGAGACCTATCTAAAATAGCTCAATGCTATATTAGATAGACATTAATCTTTAGTATTAAAAAAGAGAGGTTATGATGAAATCAATCGTTTTAAGGATGACCTTTGTCTTACTACTGCTTAGTTTTATATGTATTCTGTCGGCACAGGTAACTGTAACGGGTCGTGTTGTTGGAAATGATGAGCCTGACGGAGTTGTTGGTGCTCAGATCAATCTTGTTTCGCAGAATCATCAATATGACACTAACAGTGGCGAAGGTGGCACTTTTACCATTAACAATGTTCAAGGTACCCCTGCCGGTATCGATTATGAATTAACAGTGTCTTATGAAGGCTATATACCGCATAATGACGAAATCAACGTCCAACAAGAAAATATTAATTTGGGCGTGTTAAGAATTAATGAAATTGCTTGGCCGCCGAGAAATGTGATGGCCATCGAAGACCCCGAAGAAGAAGAAGTTAATCTTATATGGAATGCAGCTCAACCTACCTCCGGTACAGAACAATGGCTTGAGTACGGTACCGGCCAACACGCTGCCGGCGTGGGAACGGGTGCTGCCGCAGAGTTTCAGGTTGCTATCAGGTTTAGCGCTCAACAGCTTTTAGATTTAGATGCTGCCGGTCTATATTTGACAAGGATCAGCTTCTATCCTTATGTAGAAAATGCTACTTACACACTTAAGGTCTGGGTAGGTGGAAGGAGAGAACCTCTACACGCCGGAGAAGAAGTTCTTTCTCAATTAGTAGAAAACGTCCGTGCCCAAGAATGGAATGAAGTTGTTTTAGAAGAACCGGTTGAAATTGAATTGCACGAAGAATTATGGTTCGGCTATAATGTAAATACACAAGAAGGGCATCCCGCCGGCTGTGACGGAGGTCCGGCTGATAGATATTATGGAGACCTGATGGCATTCGGTGCTGCCTGGCAGTCAATGGCTGATGCACATGATATAGACCGTAACTGGAACCTGAGAGGATATGCGGGTATGACCAGAGGCGACAGGTCTATAGCACTTAGTTCTCATAAAGATTCCCAAAATGAAAGCACTATCAACCCCGGAACTCAGCAACCACACCCGGAACTTAGTGTTGTTACCAGAGATGATCTAAATAATTCCCGAGAAACAAGACTACCAAGAAGGCTCAATCCCTCTTCACAAACAAGAGAACTGGAAGGGTATAGAATATATCGCTTCCATGTAGATAATCAGGATGATCCTGATGAATGGGATGAACTGGCTACTATCGATCACACCGACACAACTTATACAGATACAACCTGGGATCAAATAGGTGACGGATTACACCGTTTTGCAGTTATGGCTATCTATACGGACGAGATTTTCTCACGCCGTATAATGTCAAATATTGTCTATCCACAATATTTCGCCGGTGGTGTAGGCACCAGATTTGCTCCCTGGGAGATCGAAACAGCCGAACACTTGGATAGCATAAGAGAATTTTTAGATGAAGCACATTCTGATAAATACTTTGTCCAAGTAGCAGACATCGATTTAGGTATTGCGCCCTGGAATACAGGTGAAGGCTGGGAACCTATCGGTGATAATGATCATGGACGTTTTTGGGGTACTTATGACGGAGATGGTTATGAGATTCAAAATTTGACTATAGACAGAACAGAAAATTACCAAGGTTTATTTGGATACACCGAAAACTCAACACTTAAAAATATTATCCTTAATGATGTTGATATTGAAGGCAGGCTTTATACCGGAGGTATCAGCGGATGGATAAGGTTCTGCAGTTTGTCTAACATCCAAGTTATAGGACGTGTGGCAGGTACCACAAATGTTGGTGGTATAGCCGGACGTTCGTGGTCAGGGTCTGTTGCCAACACCTATTCGGCCGGAGAAGTTAGTGCTACCAATACGACCAGCAGTGTAGGTGGAATTCTAGGTTATCAGAGCGGAAGTGGATCAGTTACCAGAAATAGCTATTCTGTAGCTGATGTTACCGGGAATAGATCTCGAATAGGCGGCATTATTGGTTCTAACTGGACAGGTCTTGTTTTAAATTGTTTTGCGACCGGCATTATTTCAGCTACCGGAGATCCACAATCCGACATAGGAGGATTGGTCGGTCATACCAGCACCGGAGAAGCAATTAACAGCTATTGGAATGTAGAAACCACCGGCCAAACACTATCAGCCGGAGGCGGCGAACCAAAGAATACTGCTGAGATGCTTAATGTTTTGACATATCAAGAATGGGACTTCGATGATATCTGGCAGATGGGTCATGAGGGAGAAGATACTTATCCTTATTTCGTATGGCAAGATGAACCGCTGCCGGAATCATATCCGGGGATATTACCACCTTCAGGTGTTTATGCCGGAACACCAGGTGATGCCACAACGTTTATAACATGGTCACAACCATCAATGGGAGAACCTGATGCATTAAAGCTTTACAGAAATAATCAACTTATAGAAACATTTCAGCCGAATATCACCCATTTTCAGGATAATAATGTTAATAACCTAACACGTTATAGATATCACTTAACTGCAGAATATGACGATGAGGAGTCTATTTCTTCTAACGTAGCGATTGTAACACCGGTTCCCGGAGGCTATGATGACGGTATCGGAACGCCGGAATCTCCTTATGAAGTTGCTACTGCCGAGCATTTAGACTTTGTTCGTCATAATCCTGCTGCTCACTATATTCAGACCGATGATATCGATATTGAACATATCGATAACTGGAATCCGATAGGATCAAGCACCACCGACTTTTTCTCAGGCGTATATGACGGTGATGAATACTTTATAAGTAATCTCACTATAAATCGTGAAAACAACGATTACAATGGTCTTTTTGGCTTCATTGGCGGCGGTGTAGGTGCCGTTCTGAGAAACATCCGGGTAGAAAACGCTGAAGTAGTGGGGAGACGTTGTCTCGGGGCAGTTGTGGGCCGTGCCGATGATCGTAGTTTGGTTGATAACTGCTTTGCACTACATGTCGATATACGCTGTCAAACAACACTATCCACCGCTTATGCAGGTGGTTTGGCCGGTGATATTCGTGGTAATTCAATACTTAGCAATAGTTTTAGTGTAGGATCCGTGTCCGTTAACGATGGTCAAAACTATGTTGGTGGACTTACCGGATGGCTTACCGGAGAGATTCATAATTCTTTCACTACCTGTTCCGTTGAAGGCGGTGGTAGATATGTTGGTGGATTAACCGGTTATATGAACGGTGATATTTATAATTCTTATGCCAGAGGTACTGTGGAAGGAGAACAAGATGTCGGTGGCCTGGTCGGATATGGTTTTGGTAACATTACTAATAGTTATGCTACCGGCAGAATTACAACTCCGCCGGGTGCGGAAGATGTCGGTGGGTTAATAGGCAGGTTTCACTCGGGGACAGTCACCGAAAGCTATTGGGATGTTTTGAATTCAGGCGTAGACTTCTCACCAGCCGGCGCAGGAAGACAGACCAATCAAATGACCTATCCTTATCAAGCCAATACTTATGTTAACTGGGATTTTGAAGATATCTGGCGTGAAGATGATACCAGAAGATTTAACAATGGCTATCCTTATCTTTACTACCATCCAATTATCGCCAGTCCACACCCGAACATAGCACGTAATCCTCAACCCCAAAACCAGGATGATGAAGTTTCTATTGATTTAGAAAACTTGCGATGGACTTATGAAGATGATGAGCATTTCAGTAATCCTGTTGGTTTCAGGGTCTATTTTGCTGAAAGTGATGATTTCGATGATGATGAGTTTACTTGGATACCTTATGTTGAAGACCAAGAAAATTATTCAACCGGCGCAGTAATACCCGACACATTAGAATACAGAACAACATACTTCTGGAAAGTTGTTCCTACAACTGATGAGCCTGACAACAGAAGCAGCAGCAGAACCAGAAGAAACGGAACTATCCGGTCCGAAAATAACTTCAGAGGCGATGCCGAAAATGTCCCTACCTGGAGATTCACAGTCGAGGTCAACCCCAAACCGGTTGTTGCAACTAATCCCCGGCCTGAAGATGAAGCAACTGATATCGAGATTGGACTTGATAGACTCAGATGGAGATTCATACGCAACGAAGATCATGCCAATCCGGCAGGGTTCAGAGTTTATTTCAACGAAACAGGTGAATTTGAAGAAGGTGATAATTTCGTTTGGGTACCCTTTAGTACACAAGTTGTTGACTACTCTACAGGGGAAATCCTTCCCGACGAATTAGAAAGAGAGGCAACCTATTATTGGAAAGTCGTCCCCACTACACAAAGACCTAACCGTTACCCGGCTGAAGAAAGAGAAACGAGAAACAGGTTGAAACCCGAAAGAACCGCATCATTCAGTCGTCATGATGCAGATGATGTGGCTGTTTGGTCTTTCTCGACCGAAGGGAGAAGCTCGGTACCCAGACCGGCAGAAAACCCTGTGCCTGAACATCCAGCTCAAGGAATCTCAATGGGTCTGGAAACACTGCAATGGGACTATATTTCTCATGTCAGTTATACTGATCCTGTCGGATTTAGAGTATATGCAAACATAACCGGCAACTTCACACCGGCATCACCTTACGCCTGGGTAGATTATGTTGACGGTCAAGAAACCTATTCAACGACAGAAGCTTTAATGACACCATTGGATCCTAATACTACCTATTACTGGAGAGTCGTGCCGACGGTTGAGCATCCCGAAGAAAGAGGCGATACTCTTATCGAAGATGCCGCTGGACGATCAAGAAGGAATGTGCTATATATAAGAAATGAAGCCAAGGTAAGATCAGATGCTGCCAATGTTGAGACATGGCGATTTACAACCGGAGAGACTAATGTTGAAGATGAAACACTGATACCCGAGACAACCGAAATCACCGGTAATTATCCTAACCCGTTTAACCCTGAAACAATAATCGACTTTGCACTGTCGGAAGCCTGTAATATCGGTATTGCTATCTATAATAGCAGGGGCCAGAGAGTAAAAATGATATCTGATGACTATTTCCAGGCCGGCAGGTATACGGTTAAATGGAACGGTTTAGACATCAACGGTAATAATCTTGCCAGCGGGATTTATTTCGCAGTTATGCACACCGATAAAGAAAGATTTACCCATAAGATGATTATGCTCAAATAATGGATAGGTCATAGAAGAGTTTGACTCATTGGCTAATGGGCATAGAGTATTAAAATGATTAATTACAGAGGGCACGGTTATACCGTGTCCTCTCTTTATATTAACTCAGAAGATAACCGCTTTTTCAGCTTCATACATGGACAGGAAGAAGCTAACGAGTTCTGCTGTGTATAGTTTAGGAGGTAGCTGATGTTAACCAAGAATATTGGTTTTATACTAATGGTGCTTATCGTCGCCATATTATTAAATTGCCTGCAAACAGAGTTGTATGCCGGTATTCTCTACTTGATAGATGAAAACAGCAGTGAAACAGAGTCAACACTTGCAGAGGATGGTTTACCGGATTTTTTGGTTAATGGCGGAGATTATTCTCCCGGGGACACGGTCAGGGACTATGAAGTTCAGCGTTTTCGGGAGATACAACTGTCAAGAGAGTTAACGGAAGCCGGAGAATTAGTACACGGCGACAAGGTTACTCTCAACCTTTTTGATGATGTTCAATATAAAGGTTCGCTTGACAGAACCAATGTCAACATAAACGGAACATACTCACTAAGGGTAAGACTGGACGATTATCAGCTCGGTTACATGTTGATGTCCACAACGCAAGAGAGGACATTAGCGAAAATACGAATTCCGGAGAATAATGAGTTTTATCTTATCAAGAGTGACCCGGTGACCTTCCGGCACTACCTTCTGGATATCGGAGATGATAATCGCCATCACTTGGAAAGCGGCCCGCAATTAATACCTGAAGACGAAGATATGAGAGAGAGAAGACGGGATGGTAAAGAAGATTCACCTTACGAACCCGACGATTCTGGTGCTCCAAAAAGAAATCCGGGACCTTATGATCACGCTATTGTCGATATAATGATCGTTTATACAGCCTTAGGAGTTGAATGGGCAGAGCATGCAGGCGGTGGAATAGATAATGTAGTTGCTCAAACAATGGAAATTTCTCAGCTTGCCAACGATAATAGTAATACTGTTTTGACCTTTAATCTGGCTCATTCCGGTGTTGTTGATTATATTGAAAGTGGTAGTTCCACGGTTGATTTGAGGAGACTTCGAGAAAGGTTAGACGACTTTATGCCGGAAGTTCACGATTGGCGTGATGAATACGGAGCGGATTTAGTAGCTTTTCTGGCTGTTATGGATGATCATGGCGGAATTGCCTGGCTGTTGAACACTATTCAAGGCAGACCAGATTTAGGATTTTCTATCACACGCATGCAACAAGCTGCACTTACTTATACATTTGCCCATGAAATCGGACATAATATGGGCCTACATCACCAACCGGATCAGCTATTCTCGCCCGGACCGGGAATATTCAACTATTCAGCGGGCTGGAGATGGACGGGTGAAGACAATAACAGATATTGCTCTATAATGAGTTATGAGTCGGGACAGTACTTTGAAGACGGGCTTGAGCACTCACGGGTGGGATATTTTTCCAATCCGGATATTTACTATCAAGGAGTTGCGACAGGTCATCGCCAACGTGCTGACAATGCCCGCACATTAAGAGTGACCAAGCATGTCGTTGCAGGATATAGAGAAAGAAGATATGTAGTCGAGGAATATCCTTATGCCGAAAGCTTTGAGGGGAACTTCCCTCCGCATCAATGGGCCAAAGGAGCAATTGTCGGAGAAACGCAGTGGCAGAGAAGCACCGGCGGACATGATAATAATCCGCCGGGAGCGGCTGATGGTATTTTTAATGCCCTCTTTTTTGCAGGAGATGAACGCGGTAACTCGGGATATTTAATGACACCCGAGTTTGATTTCCGGGGACGAGTTAATCGCCGGCTTACTTTTTCACATGCACAGGCAGCAAGAGATGATCATCAAGATATATTGAATGTCTATTATCGTGAATCAAGGATTGACGAATGGACAATAATAGCATCTTATACTGAAAACAGACCCGATTGGACCGAGCGCGCAATTTACTTGCCCTATACTGTGGACCGGATGTTTATTAAATTCGAAGCAGTGACAGATAACGGCTATGGTGTAGCAATAGATAATGTGAGACTTGATAGTGAGCCTGCAACAGACTTTCCTGTTACGGCTTCCAACCCTTATCCTGCGCATGAATCTATTAGCGTGTCTGTGGATTTAGAAGCTTTGAGATGGTCTTATCAGGCTAGGGAAGATCATGAAGACCCGGCAGGTTTTAGGATTTATTTCGGTACCACAGATGAATTCGCCGAAGATGATGATTTCGTATGGGTACCTTATGAAGATGAACGGGAGCGTTATTCCACATCCGAGATACTGCCTGAACTGCAGATAGGAAGAAGGTATTATTGGCAGGTTGTACCTACTACCCGTGATGGAGCGAGACGATTTTTCCCCAGACCGGGAAGATCTGAACACACATCCGGTCACAGACAGAGAAGACATACAGAGACCGGCTCACGAAACATTGATACTTACCGTAATGATGCGGTGAATTGCCCTGTTTGGTCATTTTGGACTGAAGGACCTTTAGTTAATGTATCGGGGCGTGTTGTAGGAAATGATGTACCTGATGGTCTGGTAGATGCAGTAGTATTCTTTTTTAATGCGATTGACACTTTTAGAGTTGAAACCGGTAATAACGGCGAATTCACAATCAATAACGTAGAAGGTAGTGCAGACGGTTTGCCCTATACTCTAAGGATAACGAATGAAGGTTATCAGCCCCATACCAGCGGACGTCAAGTCATGGCGGAGGCTTTGAATCTCGGCAATATCAGACTTAATGAATTAGCCTGGAAGCCGAGCAATCTTGCTGCCGCAATAAATGAGACAAGAGATGCCGTCCACATTAATTGGGATGCTCCTGATCCCGGCAGAGTTGCATCTAATCCGAGACTACGGCGAAGAACTGATGAACGCAGCAGCGAGGATTATGAGAAGACAAGAGAATTGGAAGGATACAGGGTATATCGTTTTGATATAAATGATGAAGACAATTATGAAGAATGGGAATTTCTGTCGTTTACTGAAAACAGTGAATATATAGATATTCTATGGGGTAATCTGGATATTGCCGGTTATAGATATGCTGCTCAAGCCGTTTATACCGATAATGTCCTTTCAGGATTCATTCGTTCGGGTATAATCAGTAATGAGTTCTTTGGAGGTGAGGGCACCAAGCAAAGTCCCTGGCTCATCAGAAGTGTTTCAGAATTGAACAGAGTGCGAAATTATTCCGGCGAAAAACTTAGAGACAAATATTTTCTGCAGACAGCGGATATTGACTTTGCCGGAACGGAATGGAGTGAAGGTGAAGGATGGCTACCTATAGGAACAAACGGCTTACGCTTTAAGGGCCACTATGATGGGAACCGACACACCATAGCCAATCTGATGATTAACCGTGAAGATGAAAACTTTATCGGTCTCTTCGGCTATTGTAAAGAAGCAACCTTAGAAAACATTATCATAACAGATGCCGATGTTACAGGCGATCGCTGGACAGGTATATTGGTCGGCGACATCACCGGTAAATCTGATAACAGAGGAAAGATTATTAGTTGCTCTGCAAGTGGAGAGGTTACCGGTTCATCAAGAGTTGGCGGTCTTGCCGGATTAGTTTTACGCAGCTTGGTGGAAACTAGTTATGCGGAAGCTAATGTAACAGCCACCGGACACGGAGAGGTCGCCGCCGGTGGTCTTGTCGGATTCTTGGGGACTGAAAGTTCAGCCTGTAACTGTTATGCTACCGGTACGGTTACCGTGACTAATGATGGATTATATGCTGCCGCTTTTTCAGGCAGAATCTCCAGGGCAACAATAACCAACTGTTATGCTGTGGGAACGGTTAATGCACGAAGGTCATCCGGGGGTTTAGTAGGCGATGAATATCACAGCCCCACCTATAACAGCTGTTGGAATAGCGAAACAACACAGCAGAACCGCTCAGCCGGTGGTGAAGGAAGAACAACCGCTCAAATGACCTATCCTTACGATGATGAGACATATATTGATTGGGATTTTGAAGAGATTTGGATGGAAGATGTTGACTATGAGCTTAATTTTGGGTATCCGTTTTTAAG
>PWNZ01000261.1 GCA_003564135.1 Candidatus Cloacimonadota bacterium | reverse complement strand
GGATGATCCGTCACACGTATGCCACGATCCATGCACCGAGGAAGAGATTGCCGATCCGGAGAACGAGGAATGTTACATTGATCCTTGCGCTGATGTAAACTGCCCGGACGGCTACTCATGCTATGAAGGAACTTGCATTCTGATTGAGGTTACACCGGCCTCCGGGACGATTACCATTGGGGATACTCAGCAGTTTTCTGCGGCCATATATGACCAAAACAGTAATATTATAGAAGATGAAACTGTTGCCTGGTCAAGTAATCATTCCGGTATAGCAACTGTAGATGAGACTGGCCTGGCAACAGGTATCTCTGAAGGAGAAACTGCTATTATTGCTTCTTTTGGTGAAGCGAGCGGCAGCGCAACACTGTCGGTGGAAGCGCAATTGCCTCTGGTTGACCGGATAGAAGTTACTCCCGCCACTGCTACCATAAACACCGGCGATTCTCAGCAGTTTGTGGCCACTGTCTATGATCAAACTGATGAAGTGATGGAGGGTGAGACGGTAACCTGGACCAGCGATAATTCCGGTATAGCAAGCGTGGATATGACCGGATTGGCAACGGGTAACAGCGAAGGAGAAACTGTGATTATGGCTGCTTCAGGGACTGTTACGGGAAGTGCCCAGCTGAACGTTCTCGCAACGGCAGAGAGCGGATTTTTCCTCGCCAATAATGGTATCACCATCCGGTGTCCCGATGCCGAACCGGGAGAGATTGGTGTTGTGGATGGCGTGGAGTACGAAGCGGTTGATCGGGCGTTATTGCTCCAGCGCAGGGACGAGGGCGCCGACCTCACACTGTTGTGCACAACGCCGGTGACGGACATGACCAGGGTATTTGACGCACATTCCACCTTCAACCAAGACATCGGTGGCTGGGATACCGGCAATGTGACGAGCATGATCAGTCTGTTCAATGGCGCCAGCTCTTTCAACCAGGATATCGGCGAATGGGATACCGGCAACGTAATGTATATGAGTTCTATGTTCAGCTGGGCTGAATCCTTTAACCAGGATATTGGCCGGTGGAACACCAGCAACGTACTGACCATGAACTCCGTGTTCAGTTGGGCCGAATCCTTCAACCAGGATATCGGAGGGTGGGATACCGGGAGCGTGTCAAATATGAACAGTATGTTCTCTGATGCCATATCCTTCGATCAGGACATCGGGGGCTGGGATGTCAGTAGTGTAACTACGATGACATTTATGTTCTTTCGCGCCACCACTTTTAACCAGGATCTCTCCGGTTGGTGTGTAAGTGAGATCGATTCCGAGCCGTCAGGCTTCGATGATGGCACCGACTCGTGGATCATGGAGAACTCCCGCCCTATCTGGGGAACATGTCCTTCAGAATAAAAACAGCTTGGTAAAATCCACACACTCAGACAAAGGAGCCGGCCCCAAAACCGGCTCCTTTTTATTTCCTCAACTTTTTTGGCCACCAGTGATAGAAACCGCCCCAAAATTTCGCAAACAGGAGTAGGGAGCCGCTGCGCGGTGGCTTTTTGTAACTATTAATCTAAACGGGGCCAGAGAGTTTTAGATAGTTGATAAAGCCCCGGGAAATCTAAAACATCAAAACAGAGTGAATGATGATCGATCCAATAAAGATAAACATTCGCAATTTATGTAGTCTGGTATTTATACTTCTGATACTTACCAATTGCAGCAGCAGTAGATCATCTGTGAAGGGTGATGAAAAGAAAATATCGGTGTACTCGCACTCGCATTTCACAACGAAATTTTTTTTACCGGTGATGTATTTACAGCCGCCAAAAGGCAAAACCAGTTTTTTGACTAACTGGAGCCTCTTCTAAAGAGATAATCACTTATAACCAAAGAAACCCAACCATCATGAAAACATTACAAAAACTATTTCGTACTTTCGGCTTTAACATTTCGGGAAATGGTAACACATTACATTCAAAAAGAAACTCAAAATTCCAGGCTTCAACAGAGGGGATTGTTAATGCCAGGATCTCATATACGCTCAGGTTTGATCAGAGGGGATATTTAAATCTGCGAAGTCACTCTTCGCTCCGGGGGATTTCTCCAGCAGATTTTGGGAAGTGGATTGCCGAAAATGGTTTTGGATCAGTAAATACGGAATCAGATTCAAACCTGTTGTCAACAGGAATCCAGTCACAATTAATTTTGTTGAAAATTGATATGAGTGGCAGAATTCTGGCTGAACAATCTGTTCCAATACAGTTAACTGGCCGGCAATCGGCTTTACAAACAGCACGAATAGTACCAGCAGTAGAGAGATTATTTCCCGGAGACAGTTATTTCCCGGGTGACAGCTACTTTCCCGGTGATAGTTATTTCCCTGGAGATAGTTATGACCCTGCAACGTCCATGGAAGATGTAAAAAGAACCCTGGCTCGAAATGCCAGCCGCCATATTCAGGGAGAGGGAGCTGAAGGATTGGGCATGCTTTTATGGGCCGGTAGTGATCAATTGCAAATGCGTAATCTGTCCATAAAGCCTGATAGCGGGCTTATAGTTCTTTCTCCTTCACGATAAAAAGATTTTAATCTTCATAAAGGAGAGCTGTTTGCCGGGGGTAATTTTTTGGAAGCTGATGAAAATCCTGTGAACGGTGTAGACCGCCGGCCGGAGGCATGTTCACAACCATGAACGGGCAGGAAGTGAATCATGTGGCAAAACTGATAATGCAATAGTTACAGTGGAATAGCAATTTTGAAGGTGGGGATTATTTGACCGATTTTCAGACAGGCTGTTCCTTATGCTTCAGTTCCAGTTGTGTCTTGTGATAGGAGTAAGAGTGTGCGTAAACCAATAATTAATGGTAGTTTTGCCATCTCATTTTAGATAGTGCAACTCTGTTCATAAATGCGCGCATTTTGATCAATGGTTTTCGCTCTCAATTGCTTGCAGTTGGGTAAGGCTTTCCAGGGTATGATCATGATCGTTGCCCAACAATTGTAACCGAATCCGGTAAGCATTTTCAAAGTACGTTTTTGCTTCATTGATTTTCTCTTGCTGACGTAGTGTTAAAGCGAGTTGATGTGATGCAGTTGCAATCAACGATTCATGTTGCCCCTCGTATTGAGGATCTTCATAAATAATCAGAGCCTCCTTTAATAATTGTTCGGCTTCACTGAAGTTATATTGTGCAATTAACGATCGAACTAATATGCTACGAACCCTGGCAAGGTTTATGTGATCAGGACGAAAAGTAATTGTCCATATTTGTAATGCTTTGCGCGATAACTCTTCAGCTTCCTGATAGCGTTCGGTACGATTTTTTAATCCCGCCAGATTATAATAGGCAATGCCTACCGCAGGGTGCTCTTCACCATAATGTTTAATACGTCGCTCCAGTGATTCTCTGAACAGCGGTTCGGCTTCATCAAACCGTCCCATATCCCGCAACGCAAGCGCAAGATTGTTTATGCCAATTGCCACAGAAGGATGGTCATCGCCCAGAGTTATTTTTCTGATTTCTATCGATTCACGCAACAGTGGTTCAGCAGATTCAGCAGAACCGCTACGTCGTAACATTTGAGCCAGATTATTCAAAGTTACAGCAGTACGGGGATGTTCTCTGCCAAGAATCCTTTGCCGAATTTCAAGGGCTTCATGCAATAATTGTTCTGCTTCTGTATAATTTTCTTGCTCTGAAAGTAAATTTCCGAGATTTGTTAAGTTCGTAGCAAGGTATTCTTGTCTGTCTTCATGATTTCTGTTTATGGAAATAATTTTCCTGTATAACAATTCTGATTCATTCATTCGATTTGAAGACTGGAGTGCATTTGCAAGATTATTCATTGTATCAACAGTATCATGGTGATCATCTCCAAGTAGTTCCTGTTGGATGTTAAGAGCTTCACGAAGTGTTTCAATAGAACCTTCATAATCCCCCTGATCTGTTTGAAGGGAACCGATTCTGCTTAAGCTTGAAGCTATTTCCAGGTGCATACTCCCATATAAACTGCGCCTTATTTGAATTGCATTCATCAGTAATTGTTCAGCCTTCTCCAGCGCTCCGAGCCGGCGATATACATTCCCAAATGTTTCCATAAATTTAGCTCGTACAACAGGATCTTCTATTAATCCATCTTCCAAAACCTGCTCCGTTCCACGATCCAGCATTTCCCGAACGGTTATATCTTCAGAAGAACTGAACGGATCGGCTTCCTGGAACATATTGATCAGAAATTCGGAAATTTGCTCAGCTCTCAGAGCCTCTGATTGAGCGGTGTTTCGTTCAACTTCAAGCTGATCAGCGTGTTGTTGCAGGGTAAAAATATATCCCCAAATGGCAATTAGTATGAAAAAAATTGAAGTTGGTATTGCGGGCCTTCTTGAAATGAATTTTTTTGTGCGATATAGCATTGATTCCTTTTGTGCCAATACAGGCCTGTCGGTAAGAAATCGATCAATGTCATCCAAAAACTGATCCGCTGTTTGATAACGATACTCCGGTTCTTTTCGGAGGGTTTTTAAAAGGATTGCATCCAGATCGCCCTTTATTTTTTTGGAGTCACCGGTTTTTTTTACGGCTTTACTTGGCTTGTCCGGTTCCTCAAATCGAATAATTTGCTCGGCTTCCTTCAGGTTTTTTCCTTTCAGATCATAGGGCGGCCGGCCGGTGATCATTTCATAGAGCAGAAGCCCGAGTGCGTACACATCGGTTGCTGTGGTGATTTTTTCGATGGTAATCTGCTCCGGTGCTGCATACTGTATGGAGAGCATATGCAGGTTCTCTTTGGTCTGCACAAGTCTTTCTGGCGTCAACTCTTCATCCAGGATTTTTGCAATCCCAAAATCGAGGATTTTTACCGTGCCGTCCGGTTTTACGAGGATGTTATCCGGTTTCAGGTCGCGGTGAACAATCAGGTTTCGGTGGGCGTACTCTACAGCTTTACATACTTGTTTGAAAGTATCAAGCTTATCTTTAAGCGTACATCTTTTATTGCAATATTTGGTGATAGGTATACCATCCACATACTCCATCACCAGGTAGGGGCGGTTGTCATCCGTTATTCCGCCATCATACAAACGGGCGATGTTGGAATGTTCCAGTCCCGAGAGAATGTTACGTTCAGCCAAAAAGCGATTAACATGATTTTTCGAGCTCAGCTCATGCCGAAGGATTTTAATAGCCACTTTCCGGTTAAATTGCCCGTCGCTCCGCTCCGCAAGATATACATTTCCCATCCCGCCGCGGGCAATTAGTTAAAGAACCCTGTACGGGCCGGCTTGTTTCAGGGGTGAGTAGAGTTGGGAATCGTCAATATCGACGTCTGAGGATGTGATTTCATTGACAAGAATACTGCCCGATTCAACCATTTTATCCCAAAGGCCATCGGACGGTTCAATGTTGTCAAGGAAATGAATCACATTGGCTTTCAGGACCTCATTATCCCCGCAAACATCATCAACAAATGCGATTTGTTCATCAGGCTCGAGATCGAGAGC
>PWNZ01000212.1 GCA_003564135.1 Candidatus Cloacimonadota bacterium | reverse complement strand
AATGAAGAATGAAAAATGAAGAATGAAGACACCCGAGGGGATGATTAAATTACCGGCTGAAGCCGGCGTGCCAACCGACTGACCCGGTTAAACAGAAAAAAGGTTTCACGGGTTAAAAAGTCAGCGTTCCGGAATCACTGGTAACTGGTAAATCAATTTTTAAACATACTAACCGTCCATGACATCCTCAACCAAGAACCAACAACCAAGAACGAAGAACCAACTACCAACAACCAACAACCAACAACCAAGAACCAACTACCAACTACCAAGAACGAAGAACCAAGAACGAAGAACCAATATGGTGACACCCAAGGGGATGATTATAATGCTCTGTAGGGACAGGACACCGTACTGTCCTTATCGAAGCATAATCTGTGAAAATCAGTCTAATCAGTGGACAAAAAATTTAAATAGACTAAACAGGCCACTAAACAATCTGCTTTGTTGGCAGTTATTCAGTGGCCAATCCAAGACAATTTAAAGACCTCTATTCCCCAAACGTTAAAGTGTAATTCTTGTCATTACCGGTATTATCTATTATAATAGTACCTTTTGATTCTTGGATGAGGATTTTTGCTAAAATCAGGCCCTGCAAATCTTCTTCATTCTTATGCGGGTCTGCGTCTTTATCTTGATTAATAACATCCAGTTCTTTCTGGGTAAAGGGTCTTCCACTTCTTGTTATGACAGCTTTGGCAATGGAGTTTTTGCTGCTTATTCGGACATCTATAGCTGCTTTGCCGTCGATGTAATTCAGAGCATTTAGGAATATTTCATTGAATATGATAAGCAGATATCGAGGGGCGATTTTTATTGGAGCGCTGGTTTCGCTCTGCAAGTTAACTATTATATTATGCTTAAAATCCAAATAGAAATTTAGATACTTAGTAAACGTCTCTAAAAAAGGAGGTAAGTCAATTACTTTCGTGCTTGATCTATTACCCATTTCGAGAATTTTTCTCAGACTTTCTATGATATCATTGACTTTGTCTATTTGCTTTAGTATTTGTTCGGAAGCTGATATCTCAGGGTACTTGAACTGAATAAGTTCAACCCGTCCCGAGATATTCATTATTGGCGAATTAAGATTATGAATAAACCCGGGTAGAGTTTTCAAGTGTCGATGCAGGTCACGGTTGTTCATGAGTTCTTTCGTATTGTTACAAACCATATTCAGGCTCCTTCATAGAAAGGCACGATGAGGTTGCAGCCTCATCGTGCAGTTAAAAAAGCCACCTTATAGGTGATCTTTATAGATGATTTTTGATGACTTTAGCCAGTCTCTTAACTCCTTCAATATTCATTTCTTTCGAAGAGTATGAGAAGTTAATCCTCATAGTATTTTTTCCGCCACCATCACAATAGAAGGCATTCCCGACAACATAAGCAACCTTCTCTTTGATAGCTTCGAGGAACAGTTCAGCTGTGTCCATATTTTCGGGCAGTGTTAAGAATAAGAAAAGCCCGCCTTCCGGAGATGTCCACTCTACTTGTGGTGGCATGTATTCTTCAAAGGCTTTGAGCATAACATCTCTTTTTTCCGCATATTTAATTTTAATTGACTCAATGGTTGTATCCAAAAGACCTTTCTCGAGGTAGCGAGCAACGATTCTTTGAGCGAACGGTGGTGTACACAGGTCGGTAGATTGTTTTGCCATAACAATTTTATCTAAGATATCCGGATTACCGATAACCCACCCAATTCTGAATCCCGGAGCAAATATCTTGGAGAACGTTCCTAAAGTTAATACTTGTTCAGTGTTATCTAAGGCATATAGAGTTTTGACTTCTTCGCCTTCGAATCGTAATTCGCGGTAAGGGCTGTCTTCGACAATCAACACGTCATACTCTTTGGCGATAGCTATAATGTTGAGACGTCTTTGTTCACTCATTGTAATTCCTGATGGGTTTTGAAAGTCAGGAATGATATAAATAAACTTTGGTTTTTCTCCGTTATCTTTCATCTCTTGAAGAGCCTTCTTAAGCTTTTTGACATCCATCCCTTCTTCATCGAGTGGGATGCCTATCATCTCTGCGCCGTAACTTCCGAAAGCGCCTAAACCGCCCAGATAAGAAGGTAAACCGACGATAACCTTGTCACCTCTATCGACAAATACTTTTCCAATCAAGTCTAATGCCTGTTGGGAAGCTGTTGTGATTATAAGGTTTTCCAATGAGATGTTAAGGCCTTGTTTTTTATAACGTTCGACTAAAAGTGTTCTTAATAAAGTGTCACCTTCAGTTGCTCCGTATTGCAAAGCAAGATGGGCCTCTTTCGCCATGACATCGTTTATAATGTCAGTAAGTTCCTTAACCGGAAATGTATCGGCAGCTGGCAAACCGCCGGCAAAAGAAATAATTTCCGGATCTGAAGTTAGTTTTAACAACTCACGTATCTGGGACTTCTTCATCCCTTTGGAGTTGACGGACAACAATGATTGTAGGTCTTTAACCATTTGTACCTCCATCCTTTATTTATTCGTTGATATATTTCATCTGTTTATTATCAGCTATTTGCTTGCGTATGTTTGCCGCTAAATCTCTGTTAGTTTTGACTTTTAAGACATGCTCCTGCTTCTGGTTGTCAAATTCACGTTCAACTATATCCGCTTCTTTTTCGATGAATGAGACCAATCTTTTCATGTCATCAGGCACCCTAAAGACTTCTTGATATTTAACCTGGTTTAGATAGTCAATTACTAAGTCAAAAACTTTTTGGAAACCGGTATCATATTTGGCCGAGATAAAAACTGAATTGGGATAGCTCATTTGCAGCTTTTTTTTGAGAAATTTCCCGCTTAGGTCTTCTATTAAGTCGGACTTATTGAAAATATAGAGTACATCTTTATCGTCTGCTTCTATCTCTTTCAACACTTCATTAACCGATTCAATATATGCTTCACAGTCAGGATCAGAGGCATCGACCACATGAAGTAACAAATCAGCTTCGGTTACTTCAAGCAGAGTAGAGTGAAACGAAGTAACTAATGTATGCGGCAGCTTGCGGATAAAACCAATTGTGTCGGTTATGATTACTTTTTCTCGTGTGTTAAGCTGTACGGCTCGGGATGTTGAGTCTAAAGTCGCAAACAGTTGATCGGCAACATAGAGCTTTTCTTTAGTAATGCGGTTAAATAAAGTAGATTTCCCGGCATTAGTATATCCCACGATAGCGACGTTTTGAAATTTCGTTCTTTTTTTACGCTTAACTTCAGACACTTTTTCCAGATCGGTAATTCGCTTTTTCAGGACACTAATTTTTTTTTGAATCTCTCGTCTGTCTAGCTCAATCTGAGTTTCTCCGGGACCTCTAACCGGGCCTCTAGTCCCTATTCCGCCTTCAATTCTTGAGAAGTGTTGCCACAGGTTTCTCAGCTTTGAGTAGTTATACTCCAGTAAGGCTAATTCTATTTGCATCTTAGCTGCTTTAGTTTTAGCATGCATCGCGAAGATATCGAGGATAAGCTCGGTACGATCGACGATACTGCACTTTGTGAGTTCAGCTATATTTTTTGCTTGAGCCGGCGTAAGGTCATCATTGAAAATAAGAGTATCTACTTGATACTCATCAACATCTTCAATAATTTCTGTGATTTTCCCCTTACCTATGTAGGTTTTGGGGTTTGGTTTTTTCAAGGTCTGGATGTATCTGCCAACGACCTTGGCATTGGCGGTCTTAGTCAGATGTTCCAGTTCGTCGACTGTTCGCTCATATTCTTCTTTTTTCTCTTTTCCGGTGTTTAAGCCAACTAAAAATGCTCTCTGTCTAACTTTTTTTGTTTGCTCCATATTCATTCTTACGGTTAATAGGGTTATGGTTTGTATACGAGGACAGGTTTATTTGTCTCTCGCCATCTTAAATAAGCATCAATAATCTCTATGCTCCATACAATTCTCTTCTGTTCACTCTCAAAGGTGATCAGATGAACATAATGAATTTTACCATGCTTGTCCTTGAAAGACTTCTGAGGTAACTCGACTTCCAGTTCTTGACCCTTATTCAAGATGGTTATCTCATTTAAGAATATCCCATCAGCCACTTCTACAGAGGCTCGGGCCTCAACAATACCTCGACTTATGTCTCTGAACCTAATTTTCATTACTTCACTCCATGATCTCGCCATTAATGTCTATTTCATTCACAGCGGCATGATATAAAAAGTCAACTATTAGTCAACAAAATATTTCCGAAAGGCAAATTATGCTAAATCTAAACATGCCTAATCGCTTTATAGAAGGCTTTTTGATTGTTGTCTCGTCTGATTGTGGTATAGCAGTTGTCATCACTATGTGGTTAATTAGATCATAGCCGGTAACTGTTGTTAATCGTTGGACTGACTGGGTAATTTTTCATTATATGGAAAGGAGATGTAATCATCGGAGCTAATTATCTCTCAGTGCTAAGAGAGGGCGTCAGGTTACGCAGTTGTTTAAACCTAAAAAATGCAGTTGATTTCCCGGAACGCTTTTTCCGACCGTTCGGCATGTTGTTTTTAAGGCTGTGCAAAAAAAACAATGTGCTCAGAGCATCCCCCGGTGAAGTACAAAAACGATTCCACAGGTTAAAAAGGTCTGAACGCATCCATTCCCGCAGGTTGTCCCTGTCGCTGCTGGAAGTGATTTTTAGCACAGTCTCATTAAGCGGTAATCAAATTGCTATTTACATAGCTTAAAGGTGGTGCTAGCGGACAGAATTAAGTCAGTGGTCTGTACTGATACATTTTGGCTTAGTACTTAATTTGGTTCCGGCTCGTTCGGGTTAGGAGTATCGAGTTATTGATCAGCGTATTATTTTGCACCAAAAAAACTCTTGACAGCTAATGATAATAATATTTAGAGAAATCTAGTGCCTTCATTAGCTTGAAGGAGGAGTTGTTAGAGTCTGTTTTTATTAACCTAACCCGGACAAGCCGGCCGAAAAGCTTTGAGACGCAACCTTTGTATCAAGCTCATCTTGAGCTTGGTCTGGTTGTTTCGAAATAATCTGCCAAAAAAAGCACGAAAATGGTCGATAAGGTACTAAACCGGACAAGCCGGAACCAAAATTTTATGCACAAATGAACAGGAATGAAAGAAGAATGAAGAAGTTTAGAAGGCTTAGTGCTTCGCTGTTTAGATTAGGGACAGGCCCTGCCAGCCCTGTGGAATCTACTTTTTTATTCCATCAGGGTGTCCTGTCCGTACATTGGTCCGTTGACTTTTTAACCCGTGAAACCTTTTTTCTGTTTAACCGGGCAAGCCGGCCGAAAAGCTTTGAGACACAACCTTTGTATCAAGCTCATCTTGAGCTTGGTCTGGTCGTTTCGAAATAATCTGCCAAAAAAGCACGAACCGAGTTTACGAGCTCGCCGGACGAAGTACGGCAACTGATCTTTTTACGAGCTCGCCGGACGAAGTACGGCAACTGATCTTTTTACGAGCTCGCCGGACGAAGTACGGCAACTGATCTTT
>PWNZ01000094.1 GCA_003564135.1 Candidatus Cloacimonadota bacterium | reverse complement strand
GCTATGACTTATGCAATCTTCGTACAGTATTGGCAATACGCTTTGCCATTTTGTTTGGAAATACCTGATTGCGATGTCTTTATATTCAGGATTTTCACGTAATGATATTACTTTCATGCAAGTTAGGCTTTAATATGCTGGCGACTTAATCTGCGCCACATCGGTTGGCGGTATGGTCAATAAGGGGATGTAGTTCACTCCCGCACGTGCGGGAGTGGGTCGTGCCGACCGCTCATATTCCTATATATTGGCAACTGGCCTTATTTTATCGTTTTAATAAATTGTTTAGCTGTCATTGTCGGCAGCTTTGAATTTTTAAAATCCTTAAGGTTTCGAGTAATAATCAATTCTTGCTCATCTTCAATCGCTGTAAAATATTGAAGACCGTCCTCAAAATCTGAAAAGCTATCATCATTTAAAGCCAACCCAATAATCTTGTCATCCAATGGCAAGATTTTCAAAATCAACCTAAGCTTTCTCAAAACCGATTTTGCTTTATTCGAATCTATTTGACGCAATAACGCATAACTGGCATTAGCAATGGTCAAAGACGAAACCGACAGTTCGACTTGTTTTTTGTCTGCGAGTGAAAATAATTCTGCTGCTTCTTCAAAAAAGGGCTCTCTCCGTGACAATAAATCAATCACAATATTTGTATCAACGAATATTCTTTTCATTTATACTTCTCTTCTAAATAATCACGATATTCTTTTTTGTAATCAAAGTCAGCAGGTAAATCAATCACACCGCTCAAGCTTTCAACAAGCGGAGTAATTGAAATCTTTTTCCCTTCCTCATTTTGTTTAGTAATGCTGTCAAGATAAGATTCAATCAATTTAGAAAGACTAATCTTATGACTGCGTGCATAATCTTTAGCTCTTTCGATAACATTATCATTTAGTCTCAATGTCAATTTAGTTTCCATAAATCTTTATATTAAACTACGTGCAAATATAATAAACCTATACGTCAATTACAAGATTTTCGTTCCTCAGGCTTAATTACTCAAGTTTCCCACTTCTGAAACCCGCGATAATTGGGCTTTTTATTACTGGCTTAACCCAAAGAACCTAAAATATTTGTCGCACTGTCTCTTTAGCGTATCAATATCATAACTGCCATCTCTATCAATGGCTTCAACTTCTACAAAGGTGCCAAGACCTTGCACATCATCAAAATGAAACTTCACATTAGCAATGAAATAAATCTTCCGCTGCTTATCCACAACCGCTTTGATACCAAGGTGTAAGGTAAAATATCCTTCAGTGATTTTTCCCGGGTCATACCGGTAGAGAATCAAATCGGATTGTTTTTGTCATTCATTTGCTTGTTGCTCGACTGGTGGTAATAATTTTGAGCCCGCGCAACGAAAGCGGCAATGCGCGTTTAAAGTCAGCAATATGTCAAAAATGACCCGAATTACGAATCTGTTAAATGATAATTAAACATTTATATAATTATGAGTGTTTATGTTTAAATGTAAAATTAAACAATATGCCAACTAAAGGACAAATAATCACAAACCCGACCAGCGGTGACATATATGAATTTGTTGAAACAGCAAATGACACCAATGGGGAACGAGTTGTAATGAAAGCTACTCTCAAAACAAAAGGACAAGTTGTCCCTAACCACTTTCACGTCTTACAAGACGAGACCTTTGAAATTATATCCGGAAACCTGACTATAATGATAGACGGAAGCACAAAAATCCTTTCAAAGGGAGAAATGTTTACACTGCCTAAAAACATACCTCATAACCATTATAATAATGAAGATTTTCCTGTTTCTTACATTCATACTGTAACACCTGCTCTTGATTTTGACTACTTCATTGAAACCTTAGTTGGTCTTGCTGCTGATGGTAAAAGTAAAAACGGAAAATATGGATTATTGCAAGAATTGGTAACACTCAAATATCTTGACGGTAAAACCTATCTTGCAGACATTCCATTGGGTATTCAAAAAGTCTTAATGAATGTTATTGCTCCAATTGGAAGAAGATTCGGATACAGAGCTATATATAAAAAATATTCAGGCATTGAGAAATAACCACCGCTCATATTCCCATACATTACAAACGATTATTCTTCTATTATTTTCCTTTTTTGGCAAGGAAAGATATTGCTGATTATGAGCCAATTAATCACATTTAAAGCAAGTACCCCAGGATGGAGTTGCAATCTGTGCACCGAAAAGATAACAAAGTATTCATAAACAGTTTTTTCTTCAAAGCGTTAAGCGCTGTTTAACCGGGTTAATTATCCCGGACGCAGCGCAGGCTAAAGCCGAATGACTTACTTGCATTGTTGCTGCTCACATAGCCGGAGTAGTGGTATATGGACCATTGCCAGGCGTCAATGGGTGATGTCTCGGAAGACGACCACCAACGACCGTTTGAGCCATGGTAGATGAAATTTCCACTGGCGTAGCGTAGGCCACCCGGAAGAGCCGAAAACCCAAACTCATCGAAACCATGGTGTGTACCATCTGAGTCCCATTGGGGATGCTCCGAAGTATCGCTTTCCCCAATGGTCACATAAGTGTTTTCCATGGTTAGGAACATGCACTCGTCACAAGAAGCAGCCATTCAGGTCGGAAAGGATCCTGCGCAGTCACCCTCACCAAAGTCATCCATTTTTATTATATTTGCAGCCGCACAGCCTATTTTGTGTTTTTTATTTCTTTAATTTTTGATGTTAATAAACCATGCGCATTTTATCTTCTTTTACCCTCTTGTTATTTTTCTCACTCTCATTTATTTCAGAAAACCAGGCACAGTATCCCGAATGGGATGATGCCAATAGCCTGCCCCAGTGGATGACTCCTGATGAGGAGCTCAGGCGCCACGAGATTGGCAAAGACTTCAAATCATCTGCCCCGCCTGAGTCTCCCGTGCGCAGCATTGCCGAATACGAACGCCTGAAAGGCGCACTCATTCGCTGGCCACTGGGAATACCCGTTGACCTGGTTGTTGCCATGTCGCAGCACGCAACGGTTTATACCCTCGCAGGAAGCAACAACCATATCAACCAGGCAACCAATGCTTATGGCAATGCAGGGGCAAACATGGAAAACATTGAATTTATCCTGGCTGCAACCAATTCATTCTGGACCAGAGACTACGGCCCGCTCTTTGTTGCAACACAAGATGAGATTGCCATTGTTGACTTCCCCTACAACAGACCGCGGCCCGACGACAACAATGTGCCAAATGCTTTTGCAAATTATTCCGGAATCACAAGGTATGGAATGGATGTGGTGCATACCGGTGGCAACTACATGAGCACAGGCTATGGACAGGCTGCTTCGACCGACCTGGTTTTTGAAGAAAACGGCAACAACCAAAGCTTTGTATTAAACCAAATGTATGACTATTTGGGGATCACGGATTACCATGTCACAATTGATGCCCAGGGTGAATACATCAAACACATCGACACCTGGGCAAAGTTCCTTGATGTGGATAAGATCCTCATTGCGGAAGTTCCATCAAACCATAGCCGCTACTGGGCATATGAGCAGGTGGCTGATTACTTTGCCGGTCAGATCAGTTCTTATGGTACACCCTATGAAGTGGTCAGGGTGTATGCTCCAAATGGTGAACCTTACACCAATGCCTTGATTCTGAATGAGGTCGTCTATGTGCCTTTGGTTGGGTCTTCGTGGGATGATGATGCATTGCAGACCTACCAGGAGGCAATGCCCGGTTACTCGATCGAAGGTTTTTACGGCGAATGGTTCTCAACCGATGCCCTGCACTGCCGTGTGAAAGATATTGCTGATTCTGAGGCCATCTATGTGCAGCACATCCCTTATCATGGTGCCCATAACTTTCAGGAGGAGTTTGTTGTCGAAGCAGAGATCATCGCTTACAGCGGGGCAGAGCTTTACCAGGATTCGCTGTTTGTTTTATACCAGGCCAACCAGAATATCATCTCAAAAGAAAACGCAATTTTTGATACGATCCCTCTCTTTCATGTGGAAGGGCACACCTATGCCGGCGCAATACCCGTTTCCGAAGAGGATACGCTTATCACATACTACATCTATGCTGCCGATGCTTCCGGTCGCAGGGAAACCTGGCCGCTGATCGGCGCACCGGGAGCCCGTTCATTCATCATTGATCACTCCGGGGAGCTGAACGTGCCGCAGGCAGATGCAACCGAATTCGTGCTGCGGGCCTATCCTAATCCCTTCAGCAACACGCTAAGTATTGAATTTGAGATGACAGAACCGTCCGTGGTATCACTGAATGTCTTCGACATGCATGGACGGTTGGTCGTTACACTTTTTGACGGTCAAAAGGATGCCGGCACGCACCAGCTCTGGTGGGACGGCCGTGCAGCCGGAGGTACAGACCTCCCTGGTGGCATTTACCTGGCACGCCTGATCGCAAACGGAAAGACGCAGTCAATAAGAATTCTGCTGGACAAATAAATGCGTTTGTTTCTTGCTGCCTCTGCAGTCATTTTTTCTGCAGGGGCAGGCATTGGTTTGTTTCCAAGAAACCTACAGGCTTCAATTAGTTGCCTTTGAACTGTAATATCCTGGTTGGTCTTAAAGCACTTTAAGTCAAAAAACGGATGGCTGCCTCTTCAGTCGAGAATGTTTTCACGTGAAAATTTATTTTATCACACGTATTATATTCAAATAGAGACGCAATCGCAGTTTCCTGGGGTTTGTCAACAATCACGGCATTTCTTTTGCCCTGTAATACTGTTTTGATGGATTCAAGAAAATGCTCAATGACATCAGTTTCTGTGATGGTGAAATTGAACGTTGCACCCCTGTAATCGGACAATAAATTATATCTGCCCAGGGTAAACTCCTCCATGCTCAATAATTGAGTCCAAACAATTCCGATTTCTTTTCTTTCAATGATTCCCTGGTGAGAATAATGAATGTATTTTTTTTCATGGTTGAGCTGAATGGAATGGTTCATGGCTCTGTTACTTGTTTTTAGAAGGGCGCTTTGCCTGGTTTTAAGATTATGTCTAAGATGCCAAATGCTTGTTGGCGGATGGAATTCCCAAAGATAATAAAACAAATGATAAATTGATAAAAAATGCTAAAAAAATGACATTGTTGTTGGCGCAGAAAATGCCTCTGAGGAAACTCTAACCCCTCCCTTCAATTCTCTATTGACCCACTTGTTTATGTCAAACGAACAAGAACCCGCGGATAATCTGTATTAACAAAGTATATACAAAGCTGCTTTTTCGAAAAAAGGCAGGCTCTCTTAAAAAATAACGCAAACCCCTTGTTTCAAACGTTTGTGGAAGCTCTTTTTGCAGCCTGGCGTTGATTTCGGCGGTTTGTATATAAAATGTATAGAATATTTTATTCACAAACCTCTTTACATTGTGCCCGAAATCACAAAACTCCATATGTACAAAATGTTGCCTCAAACATATTAATCCAAACCAAAAACAAACCTCTATGAAGCGAAATTTATTCATG
>PWNZ01000230.1 GCA_003564135.1 Candidatus Cloacimonadota bacterium | reverse complement strand
CAAAGGATTCCTCCACACTTGTATACTGATATTCATACGCTCCCAGATCAATCCTGCCGTCAACAATCCTCTGATTTCCGGCAAGGTCGTATTTTTCGAAGGTGTATCCCGGTATATCGGTCGTTCCCGCATTGATAGCAGGCGAACCGGGCGCAACCTGATATTGGTGTTGCCATTCTCTGTTAAATAGGGGGTCACCGGACAGGATATTGTCATAGTATATTTCAACACCCCTTGAGTAACAAATGTCATCAATACCATTCTCGAAGAGGTTATGAGATAAAAGGACTTTAGGCTCATAACCGAATTGACAATAAAACTGCGCTCTATTTATAGTGTTACCGTAAATAATACTGTTATACATCTCAAAGGTAATTTTATGTCTTACCCTAACAGAGGAATGATTATTATCACCGGATAAATAATTATTATCAGCTATTGTACAGTTAATGACCCGTACTCGATGCTGGTCTTCAACCTTACCTTTTGATAGCATTCCTCTAAAGTTCAGAGCCACAGCCGCGAAGAAAAAATCGGGCAAATGTACATTGCTGTTGATAATGCTGTTAGAGACCACTATATCAGCCGGCGCTTCTTCTGTCAGCCTAAAAAGGGAAAAACCTAAAGCGATGCCTCCCACATTCTCAACCCAGACCCTGTCTAAAACAGCATTGTTTTTTATCGGGTCATTAAAGTTTATACTTATTCCTCCTTTTGGCTCATAATTACCTACATATACATTTCTCATAACGACATCTTGATTTTCACTTATTGCTAACATTCCTCCGTTAGACCGTGGATGGCAAGGAACCGCATCAATGATATCTATGTTTTCCAGTAATAGTTTATGGCCATTAGTCAAGATATTAACATTGTTGTGATGAAGTTTTGCTCTCTTAAAGATTGCATTACGTATAACTATATCACCGACATTATTCCTGCTTCCGCCGATAGATATTCTCTCTTCTGCATCAACAGTCCATCTGGTATCTTCTTTCAGGCTGGTGAGTGTAACATACGGCTTAAAATGCAAAGGCAGCAGTTCTCCGGTCTGCGAGTAGGAATATGTTCCCTCCTCAATATAGATGGTTCTGGGATGCAGGCTGTCTGCCTTAACTTTCATAAGAGCATAAGATATCCTCTGCAGCGGGTCATCAGGAGTCAGTCCGCTGTTTTCATCCGAGCCCCAAGTCGCCACATAAAGGTCACTTTCTACCTGCTTCATTACCGCTGAATCGGCAGAAACGATAACCTCGCCGCAACTGTCAGAAAAATTATAAGAATAGGTATCATGATGCAAAACATTTGCCTTTCCGAGGTGTATTTCAGAGTCGGGTATTCTCAAACCGTAAATCTCTTGACCGGAAAGAGCCGAATTAGTATATATATTGTTCCTGTTTTCCTGATCAAAGATAACATAGTCATCGCTACAGATTGCTTCATGAGCAATGACCAAACCACCACCAAAAAACGCAGAATTTTCTGTTATGGTATTATTTGAAAAAAATACTTGTGAATTCCTTATAATCACTCCCCCTCCTGATGTAGCTGTATTACCGGTGACGAAGCAGCTTACTATATTAGCCTTTGAATAGCCAACAAAGAGCCCCCCTGCACTTAGGGAAGGGCCCAGGCTATGAGCACGGTTTCCGGTACCACCGGTAATGGTAAAGCCACCGAGAAAGGCATCAATTGAGTTGTCAATAGAAACAACTGTTCCTGCCCGGTTACCGTCAATAATTGTCTTGTGAATAAATTCACTTTTTCCGGTAGTAATCGCCAAGCTTAGCAAAGATAATGATTTACCGAGATAGTCAACCGCTTCTAAGTACCTTCCCGGATGGACAAGAATGCTGTCACCGTCGGCAGCACTATTTACAGCATTCTGGATAGTGGTGAAATCGCCTGTTCCGTCCTGCTTTACTTCCCACAGTGTGGAATGGAGAGCTGAGAATTGTGAACTGAGTATTATCAAACTGAGTATTATTATTATCTTCATTTTTTCCTCCTTAAAATAACCACAGATTGCGAAGATTGCACTTAATAGAATCAGTGTCAATCCGCGCAATCTGTGGATTTAGGTTAACTGTTATTTCAGCATCAGCATCTTACCGGTAATCGACTCTTTACCGGCGGTAATTCTATAGAAATAGACACCGCTGCCGACAGCTTGATTATTCTCGTTCCTTCCCTGCCAGACTACACTGTAGCTGCCAGGTTCATATTCGCCGCGGGCCAGGGTCTTTACCCTCTGACCTCTGATATTAAAGACGGTTATCTCTACATCCTGTCTCTCCCTGATGCTGAAAGATAGGGTAACATCGGGATTAAAGGGATTAGGCGATGCACCGCCGGTCATATTTGTCGGGCCACCACCTCCCGGCGGTTCATAGAAACCGGTTATTCTGATAATATGGTATTGGCCATTACCGGCTGTCAGGTCACCGGGGCCGACAGGTTCCCACTTTTCGGTCTTTAAGTCGTACCACTCTATGGTCTGGGGAGTGGCATACTCCTGATTACCATCTAAATACCATAACTCCAGATCAACCCCTTCAACCCCTTCACCATTTACTATGATCTGGAAGGGATCGGTATCATATACCGCACCACCGATATAAGAAGAATATTCTCCCGGCTCAGGCCTGACACCAACCTCTAAAATCGGTGAGTGTTCTTCCAAGTAATGAACTTCTATCACCTGATAGTCAGAACCCTTGTCAAAAGACAATAAACTTGGAACCGGCCAAGTTGGTGGTGAATCTTCTTCATCAGGTAGGGAGTAAGTCGGCTTTCTGGAATTTACCCATTGAAAATCCTCAAACTCCGCTTCTCCTTCTTTTAATGTGACTATATACATCTGACCAAACTCCATAGGATGACGTTTGGAGTAAAATTCACTGGTTCGATCATTCAACCAAAACCAGTTGCTCGACCGGACGGAATGTATCCTGTCTCTCTGGGAACTGCCTAAGGCTCCCTGAAGTGATTGATTATTCAGCAGGTAATAACCTGCCCAGTTGTCCTGTCCCGGTTGTAAAGCTATCGTATCGGGTTCACATATCTCTCCGGTTATCCATCCGCTTAAAGTATCCGCAGGATTACTTGTCTCGTGTTTCATTATATAGCCTTCCGTACTGTAGAAAGCATCGAGCCGATCACTCTGCCAATCGCCTAGGTGATTTATAAATATATTTTCGCCAGGATGGTTTCGAACTTTGACTGCATGTTTAAAATCGTCCTCAGTACCCATCGTCTGGATTGCCGAGTGGTTAGGGTCGAGAATCGGGAAACTATCCCAGGTATATGATGCGTCAATGGTAGTCCAGGGTGACCTTACCGGTTTTTTTTGCCATCTTACCGATGAGGAGAAATGGAAGTTTCGAAAATGCTGGATTTCTCCTGTTCGAGGAAAGTAAACTAATTCATCTTCCTTAAGGTCAATTATTGGGCTATGAGTCCATCTTGGTTCAGCACCTGACATATCGGACATAATTCTTACAGATGGCATATTTGTATGAGTAAAATCCTGATATTGCAAAGTATAATCACCAATTGGTGTTCCAGATCCTATTGAACGGTAAGCATAGCCATCATAACCATCGGAAAAGATGAAGTTCCTTCCCGACCAATGATTATTCTGAATTAAGGGGTCGGATAGGGCAGCTCGCAGTCCTCTTAGTATATCCCAGTCATTCAGTTTAATATGAGCCATTATAAAACCGAAATACCTGCCGGAATCAACATCATGCTCAGCAAATACTTCCCATTGAGGGTCATTCCATTGTTGGTTGAGAATAAAATCCCTCATATCATTTAAAACAGATCCAGAATCAACTCCCCCATTATGGGCGAAGGTAAAAGACTGAGATCTGTATTGGGTAGTCTTCGTGAAAACAAACGGATGGGGGTTGGGCACCGGTTCTGTAGTACCGGAAGTACGATACCTTACATGTGCAAGAATAATCTTTGAATTATTGATAATATCCCCGAAAGCGCTATCGAATTTATCATCCCCATCAGCTGCTTCATGAGAAGCGTAACGATTACTATACACAGTACTACTGTCGGGATAGTACACTTCTCCTTCGCCGGTTGTAAAATATCCCGGTTCATAATATGCTACTCCCCACCCATGTGGATTGTCGTGCTCATTTCCCTGACTTTGCAACTCACTCCAAGAACTTTTATAGAATAATTTATGATCCCAAACTTTATCTTGATCATTTCTGGCTACCATCATCAGCAACCTGCATTCGTGTCTATGGTAGGGATATCCGTCATTTTCACTGCTGAATTTATCCCCTCGCCAGACACTGTCGAAATCCCAGTCCACATAAGTGTTGACGGCATAAGGATAGGTCATTTCGCCGGTTGTTCTCCCTTCACCTCCTGCTGAATTGCTCTGACCGGAGGTTTCGGTATCCCAATAGCTGTTGATAACGGTACCGGCACAATTTCCTATCAGACCGCCGATTGAATTAACGACGTGAGTCCTTGCCGATTTGTTAAGTCTCTCTTCAACTCGACCTGAGATAGTTGGAGGCGGTTCTACTTCTATACCCACAACTTCAGCAGCAGAATAACAGTCTTCAATCAAGCCGAAATTCTCGCTTACTAACCCTCCTATAAAACTCTCACCTTCAATTAAGGTCGAAGGATTAGTATAAGAATTTTTGATAGTTCCGAAGTTGTCTCCGGATATACCGCCTATCATCTGATAACCGGTTATAAAACTATTTTTTACATACGATTCTTTGATTGTTCCGTCGTTAACTCCGACAATGCCTCCGGTATAGTAGTCACCGTTTACATTAGTCCCATATACTGAACAGGAAAGCAGCTCTCCGTCATTCCAGGCTACTATAGCGCCGGTTGCTCCCTGGCCACCTATAGATGAGCCTATAACCCTTATCTTAGTTAAAGTTCCGTTTGAGCTGGCAAAAAGGCCTGCATCTCCGGAAACCGATATCTCGGCAGTAATGGAAAAACCGTTTCCCTTATATGTACCTGTAAACGATGCTATCGGCGTGAATATACCTAAATCGACATCATCCACCTGAATGAAGGCCGAATTAGGATAATTTCGGATGTCATCAAAATCCTGGGAAGTTGCTATCTGCCAGGGGTCTTCTTCAGTTCCGCTCCCTCCGCTGAAGGAAGTGGCGGTTACAGGGGTAACAAATGCAAATATAAAGATTGCCAAAGCAATCCCGATAATAATTTCTTTATTAATTATTTTCATTTTTAACTCCATAGTTTTTTATGGCTTCGCAGCCGGTTAATGGTTTTATAGGCTGCCGGTGAACGATAAAGTTAGGACCAAATGAAACGGCAACCTGTTGATTTTAAAGCTGATCAGTACCGAAATAGAACATTTTTCTCGGCTTCAGCACCAATTTATTTATTGTGAAAGGGTATACGGATGCAAAGTTATAGCCTGCTCCTTCACTAAGCAGATTAGACGAAACCAATCTCCAAGTGAATTGCAGGCTGTCCAAT
>PWNZ01000171.1 GCA_003564135.1 Candidatus Cloacimonadota bacterium | reverse complement strand
GAAATGAGTTTGGGATGCATAGGAAGTCGGAGATGCCCATAGTAGTGATGATAGATGAGACAACATAACTCATCAGGAGCGAAGGAGCATTGCTTCAAAGGAATCTGAAAGAAAATGAGTAATTTTGTGATTGGCGAAACTCGTCTAACAAATGAGCCTTGCTTATAATAGCAACAGAGCATTATGATTTTTCAAGTCAGATTATACTGTAAGCCAAGTGAAGAAAGTAGTGAATGCTTACAGCGAACTTTGTCGGTAAGCCGTGTACGGGAAAACCGCATGCACGGTTTGATGAGGGGGCAGGAATAATTACCTGCCTCTACTTTACTGCAATCTACGGGAGACATTTTATTCATAGGACATACCATGCTGTCCTTTAGTCAATCGTCTAAAACTTTTCGGTGGACTAATAGGACAGCATGATATGACAAACTCATCCATAGACCATATATCGTCATATAAGAACGAAACCTATTTACGACTTAGGCTAACAAATATTGTATGGATGAACTCTGCTGACAATTGCCGGCTTAATGCCTAGTTAAACACTAGACCCAACCCAAGTTTCAACAAGCAAATTCAGATTGACACACGGTATGGAAACCTAATTTCGAACCGTATATAAAGTAATTTCTGCTGTGCTGTCTAGCTCAGATAGCGTCTCTTACTTCAAAGATTCATTAACTATGGTTTTTAGCACGGATACTTGCTGGTCACATAGTCTTTTAAGTCCTTTGTTTCCTGCTTCGCATCTTTCAGAAGCATCTCAAGAATATCCCTTATAACAATAATCCCTTGCAGGTTGAAGTCATTGTCAACAATCGGCAAGTGGTGGATTTTGTTGCTTACCATTATCTTCATAATTTCTGCTATCGTTTCATCGCCTGAAATGACTATAAGGTTCTCCTTTTTAGTCATAATATCTTTAACAGGTACATGACCTACGAGATCATAAGTACCTGCTAATTTCCACATTACATCACGTTCAGTGACAATTCCTTGCAAGTTTCCGTCCTTATCGACTACCGGTAAGGCGCCGATGTGATGAGCGTTCATCTCATCAACTGCTTGTTTGATAGTAGTATCGCCACCGGTGGTGAAGGTAACATTATCTTTTACCTTAAACAGCTCATTAATCTTTCTGTTCATGACTCCGCCTCCTATTATCATGTTTTGCTTCTTGGGTGTATTACCCGATTTTTAATCACTTCCAAAGAGCATTCAATCATCTCACAAACTTCAATCAATCAAGATGCTCCTTGCTTCTTCAGCTAATAGTTAAATACGCAAATTAGTCTTCGTTCTCTTTAGCAATTGCATAAAACAATTGACCTAGTGTCAAGCAATTTTTCTGTTTTTTTATCCATAAGCTGGCAGAAACCTATCTGTCGCTGCTATCATTGATAATGAGCACTTCACCTTCTGTTTCTCTGCAGATACTCAAACCATCCCGGCAATCCGCTTCCCGTCTTAGAAGAAACCTCTATAATCTCCATTTGAGGGTTCACCTTCAAAACATTTTTCTTCAGATTTTCTATACTTACGTTCAGGTGAGGAAGGAGGTCTGTTTTGGTTATTATGCAAAGCCTGGAACTGCGAAATGCCAGAGGATACTTGAAAGGTTTATCTTCACCTTCAGTTACACTTAGAACCACTGCGTTGGAATGAGCGCCGATATCAAATTCAGCCGGGCAGACCAAATTACCAATATTCTCGACAATAAGATATTTCACATTCGAGATGTCGGACTCATCGAGTGCCGAACGTATCCATCCTGCTTCAAGGTGACAATCCCCGCCGAAAGGGCCAGTATTGATCTGATAGACTCTAATCCCTAATTTTGACAGCCTTTCTGAGTCGAGGGTAGTTTGAATATCTCCTTCAATAACAAACAGTTCATCTTTATACTTATCTGCTGATTTTTCTATAAGAGTTGTCTTCCCTGAGCCGGGCGAACTCATCATATTGATGAAAAAAACTCCTTTCTTATCTAATTCCGAGCGTAATTCAGAAGCAATTCTGTCATTGATATTCAGAATCTTCTTCATGACCTTAATTCCTTTTTTGCTCATATTTTTTCTCCTATATCATTATAGTGTTATTAACAGCCTTCTATTGAATCAACATACAACTCATTCCCCTGAATAATCTCTGTCCGTCCCGAATTGCATTTAGAACAGGTAAAAACAGCTTCCTTCAATATGTCCGTTTCTTTACAGTTATCACATCTTAACACCGGATACCGTTTTTCGATTTCCAGAACAGCATTCTCGAAACCTTCTATCTCAGCTTTCATAAAATCAAAGTACATACTCATAAACTCATCTACTACCTGATGAAGTTCTCCGATAACAGCTTTTACCTTATGCACTTCTTTCAGTTCAGCTTTTGAGCGATAGCTCTCTACTATATTGAATAATGATCTGACGATAGCTCCTTCATGCATACTTTATTTCTCGACTTATAGGGTCAATAATTCATTAATTGTAAGGACAGTACACCGCGCCAGTCCCAAGTTCTATAACCCGTTGATTAAGTTGGTGAATCCATTCATCTTCTAAATCTCTATCCTGATAAAACGTTAACATATCCGTGGCAGCGGATCAGAAGCTAACATTCTTAAAGGCCGCAGGCTACCGATAGAGTTTCTTAGATAAACTCCATCCACTTCGTCGGTTACCTTGCCGATGACAGCGGCACCTTCCGCATATTTCTGTTTTTTTAGTTCTCCTATCATCTCTTGAGTCATAGCCGACACAAATGAAATCAGTTTGCCTTCATTAGCTAAATAAAGAACATCCAGACCGAGTAAATCACATAGGACTTTTGTCGTGTTCTTGATCGGAACAAGGTCTTCTTCGATGATTATCCCTAACTTAGTCTCACGATATATCTCATTCAGAATGGTGGCTATTCCGCCTCTGGTAGCATCACGTGCAAATTTGAGTTTTCCGGTTCTCAATAAAAACTGAACTATTCCGTATAAGGGCGCACAATCGCTGGCCGGCATAGGGTCTAACATCAGCTTCTGGCGGGCATTGATTATAGCCGCACTATGGTCTCCTAATGTTCCATTCACTAATATTTCATCACCGATTTGAATGTTTGTTGCCGAGAGATTAACATCTTCAGGTAATATACCTATTCCAGTGGTAGTTATGTAAATCCCGTCGCATTCTCCTCTTTTTACTACCTTCGTATCTCCGGCTATAATTCTCACTTGAGACTCTTCTGCTGACTGCTGCATCGATTGAACAATTTTTTTTAAGTCCTTGATGCTAAATCCTTCTTCAATAATGAAACTTGCTAATAGATATAAAGGTTTACTGCCGCTCATGCTTACATCATTTATCGTTCCGTTAACCGACAGGGTTCCTATGCAGCCACCGGCGAAGAACAGCGGTTTCACTACAAAAGAATCGGTTGACACTACCATCCTGTTACTGATTCTGGCTGAGTCATCAAGTGAAGGAAGATTAAACTCTTTGTGGAACACATCCGCTATCAACTCATGTGTTAAACCTGCTCCACTGCCGTGACCGAGTGTAATAATATCTTCTTTCATTGATATCCTCTTTCATATAAATAGTAAGCTGCACAGCTTCCCTCTGAAGAGACCATACAAGGCCCTAGAGGGTTATCCGGGGTACATTCACTATTAAACAATGCACATTCTATAGGGATAATTTTTCCTTTGAGAATATCCCCGCACCGACAATTAGCAGAAACATTAGACACAGAAGCAGGGGCTGATTGGCATGCTGCTAATGAAACTTCAGGGCTTTCAACCATTAAGCCATACTTCTTTGATGCATCAAATTGAGAGTATTCATCACGTATTATCAAACCTGAGGACGGTATTTTACCAAGTCCTCGCCAAAAAGCATTTGAAACCTCAAATATCCTTTCAATCATTGCCTGTGCATTTTGATTCCCTTTTTTTGTTACTGCTCTGCTGTATTCATTTATGATTTGAGGCCTTGTCATTTGTCCTAACAGCTTCTGTATGCCGACAACAATATCGAGCGGCTCAAATCCGGTTACCACTCCCCCGACCCGATACTTTTCGGGCATAAAACTGTAAGCATCTGTACCGGTTATCACACTGACATGTCCGGGCAGAATAAAGCCGTCTATTTCAATTTGCTTGTCTGATAGAAGAGCATCCAAAGCAGGAGCGATTAGTTTACCCAAGGATAGAACCGAAAAATCAGTTAATTTGAGCCGGTGTGCTTCGGAGATTGTATAAGCAATCCCCGGTATTGTAGTTTCGAACCCAATCCCGACGAATAAGGTTTCCTTTTGTTTGGATAGCTCTAACGCTTCTAAAGGAGAATAAATCGTATGCACATCCAAACCTTTAGCTCTTGCCTGTTCCAGGTTTCCTATTGAGCCGGGCAGTCTTAGTAAGTCGCCGAATGATGCTATCGTTACTCCTTCCAAGTTTATCAACTCGTCTATAACGGAAGATGGCGTTACACAAACAGGGCAGCCGGGGCCTGAAATAAGTTTAATATTTTCCGGTATCAGTTTTCTGATGCCCCATTTGCCTATGGCCATCGTATGAGTGCCGCAGACTTCCATAATCTTCACTTCATTTCGATATTCTGACAAGTCTTTAACTACTTGCCTTACTAACTTGGGGTTACGAAAACTTCTCAAATCCATAATGATTCATTCGCTAATAATCAGCACTGTTTTTCGCTTCGTGAAGAAGGGTTATCATATTTAGGGCATCTTGCTCCGACATTATCTCTAAACCGAAACCGGTATGAATAATTATCCAATCCCCTTCCTTGACAGTGGGGATAAAAACCAGAGAAATCTCTGTCTTAACGCCTCCCATATCAACAATACCTCTATCATCTTCTTTTTTCTCGACCAGTTTTCCCGGTATAGCTATACACATTTTTCTCACCGTCTTGTAAATCAGGCCTTTAATGAATGTTTAGTTTCGCTGGTACTGATTTGCCGGTTAGCAATAAGAGCTTGCCCCACCGAGACAGCACCATCATTTGCAGGTAATTCTATTGGGTGAAACACACTAAAGCCTTCTCTTGTCAGCAGATTAATTAATCCTTTCAAGAGAATAATATTTTGCATTGCACCGCCGGATAAGACTGTTTTTTTCAAGCCTGTATCCTTTGATATTTCGCGAACAGCTTCCACCGTAAAATCAATTATGGTCTTATGAAACTTTGAAGCAATTATACTCTTTGATTTTCTGTTTAAAATATCCTTCTTTATGGCTCTAATCAGTGGAATGACATTTATCTCACAGCCTTCCAGTTCATAAGGGTAAGGGGCCACTTCTTCAGTAGAGGCATCGGCACACAGAAATTCGAGCGCCATTGCCGACTGTGCTTCAAACGTTATTCTTGGGAATAAGCCTAACATTGCAGCAACACAATCAAAAAGCCTGCCCATACTCGAAGTTTGGAAAAGATTAAAATTGTTGTTGATTTGCCGGGTTATCGTTTTTTTTTCGAAACTGGAAATATCTCTTAAAAAAACTG
>PWNZ01000203.1 GCA_003564135.1 Candidatus Cloacimonadota bacterium | reverse complement strand
GTCACACTTATAGAAAACAATGCCGCGGTGTAGTCAATGTAACTGCATTATCTGGGATTAATCAGGTAAGTTGTTAAACTTGTCCCAAATCGGTCACGCAAGCCAAATTTCATACCCAACAATAAAGGCCTCCACGCTTGTGGAGGCCTTGGTTTATAATGGCTCCTGAAGAGGGATTTGAACCCCCGACCTAGTGGTTAACAGCCACTTACTCTACCGCTGAGCTATTCAGGAATAATCATATTTACTTGTATTTATTCTTTACCTGATTATATTGTCATCATATCTATAGCCCTGTGAGGCTGAACTTACAGAAGGAGGAAAGATGGCTAAAGTTACTCGTGAAATGGTTGCTAATTCAGGAATTGATGTCGACGAACTGGTGAGTCTGTTGGTAAAAAATGCAGCAGCAGAGTTGACGACTTTTTACTATTACACCATCCTCAGAATCAATTTGACTGGTCTGGAAGGTGAAGGTATAAAAGAAATAGCAGAAGCTGCCCGCATTGAAGACCGCAATCACTTTGAAGCATTAGTCCCGCGTATTTACGAACTTGGCGGAAAACTGCCGGATAACATGAAAGATTTTCATGATCTCTCAGCATGCCCACCGGCGAATTTACCAGCTGACCCGACAGATACTATAGCTATGCTTAAAGTATTAGTTGAAGCTGAAAGATGTGCCGTAAAAGGTTATAACTATATCTGCAATATGACTGCCGGTAAAGATCATCGTACTTATGACCTTTGTTTAGCTATATTGAACGAGGAAATTGAGCATGAGTCATGGTTCTCCGAATTTTTAGGAGAAGGCCCTTCAGGTCACTTCATGCGTAAGGGTGAAACTTCACCTTTCGTTTCCAAGTTCATTAGTAAAACCTAACAAACAATTAAAAAGGGGCCGCTTTTTTATGCGTCCCCTTTTTTAGTCCACTTAATTCAGGACGGTCAATTACTATTGGCAGTTTAAAGTGCACCGCTTTAACTTGATCGATTTGTCAGTTGGCTAAAAGAGCCGACGTGTTAGCTTTCGATCCGGTACCCGCAAATAGCTTAAGGGGTGAAAACCACCACCGGAAACCTTTACATCCGCTTGACCAAGTAGTCGTACTTTATTTTTCAAGCGATAACTATCGCTTTTATTCCAACCATTACTCAATGAAGCATTAATCTGTCCTGAATAGAGCTATAGCTACTGATTCGTCTCCAAAAGAGTTGCCCATTGATGTAGAGATTTATTAGAAGTTATTAAGATTGATCCCTGCTCATAAATCTCGTTAATAAAAAGAAAGAGCAGCTGCGATCGATAGGAAGATAGCCGAACCTATCAAAGTAAGGTGGGTGCATTTGTCGCTGCCAGAATCTGCTTCACTTCTGTTATGCGGCGGAATATATGTTCCTACAAAGTGATACACAAGTACTCCATGCAATTCAAAATACTGTTCAAAAAAAAAAAGAGGGATGCCTGCTGTGAGCAATAAAACTTGACAAAGACAGGGGATTATTTGTATGAGGTACAGTGTAAAGTTAATAATTAATAGTTAAATAGATAAGCAAAATATAAATATGATAAAAACATGACAATTAGAATGCACTTACTAATCACTAAAAAAATAATAGCAATTAGGTTGTGACACTGTTCTTCAAAGGTAATTTGTTATGCCTTTTTGCCAACATAACATTGTTATTGACAGTAATATATAGAGGACTGATAATATGAGCAATAAGGATCTGTTAAGGGAGGTTTAATGCCTGAAAAAACCAGAGACACCAATAGATATCAGGTGAGCTTCAATGAGGCTTTTAAGCTAATCTTTCGCTACGTAAGAAACAGAATTACCGAACAAATCAAAGCTGTCTCCACAATGATAGTGTTTCTGGTTTTTTTTCAAACGCTTGTATTGGGAATTCCGTTGATGGATGCCTCAGTAATAGCATTGGGTATGGTTTTAGTAATATTGGGTTTAACCTTTTTTCTAGAAGGATTGTTACTTGGAATAATGCCTTTGGGGCAGGTTATCGGACTTAAGCTGCCTAAAAAAATCAACTTATCGTTTATTTTGATAATTGCTTTTATACTAGGTTTGGGAGCGACTTTTGCAGAGCCTGCCATAGGGGTATTAAAAATTGCCGGACAAAGCGTTAAAGCTTGGGATGCTCCTCTGCTTTTTATCTTTCTAAACAAGTATTCCAATTTTTTAGTGTATGCTATCGGTGTTGGGGTAGGTTTTGCCGTAGTAATAGGAACCCTTAGGTTTTTCTACGGTTGGTCATTAAAACCGTTGATCATAATCATAGTCACATTGCTTGTGGGACTATCTTTTTATTCTTATACCAATTCTAATCTGGCACATATATTGGGGTTGGCTTGGGATTGTGGAGGTGTTACTACAGGCCCCGTGACGGTTCCGTTAATCTTAGCTCTCGGTATGGGGATTAGCCATGTAGCAAGAAAAAGTGACGAGAAAAGCGGACAGGGGTTCGGAGTTGTAACTTTGGCATCACTTTTACCGATCATTGCTGTTCTTATTATTGCGATTGTAGTAGAACCGAAAGTGCCCGAACCTATGACAGTTGATGAATTTGTAACCCAAACCAATAGGCCTAAGGCAGAATACATGTTTGATAATCCGGACATTTTCAAAGGGTATATCTTAAAAAATACAGATTATGACACTCAACTTGCTTTGTTCGATAATGATATTGAAAAACTTGTAGGATACGCAAAGAGAATTAACTCAGATGAGGCAGCGCTAACCGCAGCATTCGACACAAGGACAGAATTTGAACGATGGATCGTTACTTTAAGAAACGAGGAATTGCTTACTGAGGTATTTGGTTCGGAGGCCAAACTGGAAGAGATCATTCTCCCTCAATCGGCAAGAAACAGTACAGGTACACTTAATATGGACTTCATTATCCGGAATGTTCGCAGTGCGGCACAGTCAATTATACCCTTATCTCTTTTTTTGCTGTTGATTCTGATATTGGTGATTCGAGAAAGACTTGCTAAAGCAGATGAAGTAATTCTCGGGGTTGGTTTTGCCATTATCGGACTATCCATATTTTACGGTGGAATAGAATTAGGATTGGCTAAGATTGGTGATCAGGTCGGAAGTAATTTACCGGCATCGTTCACTCAAATAGACATTCCGGAAGAACAGATAATCATAAATGATTTTGATTATGATTCGGTTCAAAGAGCTATAGTGCCCAAAGGTGAGATCAAACAATTCTTTTATCTATATAAACATAACAACTATACGACGGTTAATTATCAGGATGAGAACTATCTGCAAGATTCTCGCCAATATATTTACACTCCTGCTAGAGGGCCCCTTTTCGGGGGGAAAGAGCATAGTTTTGCAGGGCTTTTAGTTGTGTTTATTTTTGCTTTTTTGGTTGGCTATGCAGCAACCTTAGCAGAACCTGCATTATTTGCATTGGGGCTTACCGTTGAAGAAATCACCATAGGAACTTTTAAAAAGTCGCTTTTGATACAAACTGTTGCAATAGGTGTAGGTTGTGGGATAGCGGCCGGAGTGGCGAAAATTGTGTGGAATCTCCCCTTGTTCTGGATGCTGATTCCAGCTTATATGCTATTGTTGATTATCACAATTCTATCAGCTGAAGATTATGTCAACATTGCTTGGGATGCTGCAGGAGTAACTACCGGGCCTATCACTGTCCCTCTTGTTATTACTATGGGTCTCGGAATAAGTTCGCAAGTAGGTGTTGTTGAAGGGTTTGGAATTTTGGCATTAGCTTCAGTATGCCCGATATTCGCGGTTCTATCAGTAGGATTGGTGGTGGATTATAAACGAAATAAAAACTTGCGAGAAATCTCCTCTGATGGAGAAAAGATCTTTTAATTAGGAAGTAGTAATGAAACAATACCCTGCAACCAGTAAAATCACTATGGTGATCAACAAGAAACTTTCCGTTAAAGCTATTAACAAACTCAATTCAATCGGTATCCAAAGCTTATACTTAGAAGCAGGCAGGACATCAATCTTGAAAGAAAAAAAAGGGCTTTCCTTACTGATGAACAGAGTCAACCTTGAATATGGGCCGGTTGAATTGATAACCTTTTACATCCCCAAAAAGGATGAAAAGGATATTATGAATTATTTATACCATGAATTTGGCTATAAAACACCGGGAAGAGGTAACCTCATCAGCCAAGATATAAAATTAATGAATGGACATGATTATTTTCACCAAAATCCCGACACTGATATACCAGAAAGTGGTAAGGCGATACTCTTTAGCGAATTGACAGGTATATGCTGTGTTTTACAAAGAGGTGACGAGGATAAACTTGCTAAAGCATCCTTAGACAAGGGAACAAGTGTCCCCATAACAACCTATGGTGAAGGAAGCGGAGTAAGGGATAAACTTGGACTTCTTAGAATTACTATCTCCCCGGAAAAAGCCCTAATAAACCTTGTAGTCAGTACTTATGATACCGAAGCAGTTTTGGAATTATTTGTAACTGAAGGAAGACTTTATGAACCGGGAAGAGGTATAACTTATACCTATGAAATTAAGCAGGGAATTATGAATACTAAGATTTCCGGGGGAAAATCGGGTGAGGTCGCAAGTATTGAACAAGTAGTTTATGCCCTCGATGCTATCAAAGGAGGAATGGAATGGAGAAGATCGGGGAGGGATAATCAATCCTATAGAAAAAGACCTTTCATGACAAATCTGATGGAGTTAACCCTAATCTGTGATGATGGTATGGCAACATATTTAGCAACTACAGCGATGGAACATGGAGCTCCGGGAGCCACAATATCTAAAATCAAATATGTAACTATGTTTGAAGAGGATAAAACAACTGTTGTCAGAGAAATGTGTAGAATGATAATCAGTCCTGATTTAATCCAAAGAGTTGTAGCCTCGATTGAGGACGTGGGCGGATTTAGTGACGAGGGACACGGATTTATCTACTCCTTGCCAGTCCCTAAAGCATTTACTTACTTAAGCAAAAAGAAATGAAATATTCAAAAGTGGTGCATGTTATATTGCTCTTGGAACCCTTTTACCCCAACCATTACTCAAGGAAGCATTTATCTGTCCCGAATAGAGCTGTCGCTACTGATTCTTCTCCAAAATAGTTACCCATTGGTGTGGAGATTTATTAGAAGTTATTAAGATTGATCCCTGCTCATAAGTCTCGTTAATAAAATGAAAGAGTAGCTGCGATCATTAGAATGATAGCCGAATCTATCAAAGTAAGGTGGGTGCATTTGTCGCTGTCAGATTCAGCTTCGCTTATGTTATGCAGCGTAATATCTATCCCTACAAAGTGATACATAAATACTCCATATAATTCAAAATACTGTTCAAAAAAAGGGGATGGCTGATCGTCAATAATGGTTGACAGCCTCTGCTCGACTATTGAGTCACTATCCTCACCTGCTTTCAGATCCTTGTGCCTAGCCGAGCCAACCAGCATCCATATCATATCGGGTTGATGGAGATATCAATAACGGTTATCCTTACATCAAAGAAGATGCAGTATCTGTTGATGATGATTATATACCAATAACAAGCTCCATTTCTTTATCTAACTATCCCAACCCCTTCAATC
>PWNZ01000129.1 GCA_003564135.1 Candidatus Cloacimonadota bacterium | reverse complement strand
GCGGTAGTTATTACAATAATAAGAGGGCATATTTAGGGGAAAGGTATATTAATTTGGCATTCAGCAAGTATTACCGGAACAGGATAACAGTTGAAGCTCTTGCTGAATATCTAAAAGTTAAGGTGATGAATATATCTACCTTAGAATACAAGGTTATGGAATGAGGTGAGATGTGATATACGTCTTCGACAGTAACACTCTATCTACGATACTTAAGTGCCGGCTGAAGCCAGCGTTCCGGGCTTTTTATTAAAAGAAGAATGGGAGTTTTAATATCATTACTAAATCATTAAAAAGTATAGACAAGCTGATCATCAACTCTCCTTATGAAGAGCCGGCTTCCCATTGGCGTTATGTCAGAGAAAGCCGAACTTTTGATTTGGTAGGGGGTCGTCGTTCTGCCGGATATGTAGTGGCATCAGGAGAGTCAAAAGCTTTTGATGATCCGGGGATATTTATTGAAATCCCTTTAGTAAACCAGATACGCCCTCGTGTTAAAAAATGGAAAGAAGCAGGCTATCCCGGGGTTAGCAGCATTACCAAAAGACTGTTAGAGCATTGGAAGGATAAAGAAGAGTTTGAACAGCGCCGGTTCTTTTTCTGTCAATTAGAGGCAATAGAAACACTTATTTGGCTGACTGAAGCCCCGGCATCAGCCAGGGTTGGAATTGATATCCCAAGTGATGGAGGAGATTTTATCCGTCAATGCTGTAAGATGGCAACAGGTTCGGGAAAAACTATTGTAATGGCAATGGTAATAGCCTGGAATATACTTAATAAAACAACCTACCCTCAAGATATTCGTTTTGCTAAGAATGTATTGGTTATAGCTCCGGGATTAACTGTTAAAAACAGGCTATCGGTTTTGGAACCGGCAGGGATAGTGAACTACTACGAAGCGTTTAACATTGTTCCTTCAGCTATGATGGATAAACTAAGGCAAGGTAAAGTTTTGGTTCGTAACTGGCACTGCCTCTCATGGGACAGTGAAGAACAGATAAAGAAGAAACGGAGTGTTGATAAGAGAGGAGTGAAAAGTGACGAAGCCTATACCAGAGAAGTTCTGGGTGAGATGGCTAATGCCCGTAATATACTGGTAATAAACGATGAGGCTCACCATGCCTGGAGAGTAAACTGGGAAGCTGAGGGTAAATATCTAAGGCAGCGTGATTTAAAAGACAGTGCTGAAGAAGCTACCATTTGGATTGGAGGATTGGACAGGATTAACCGTACCCGTGGTATATTTAAATGTTACGATTTTACTGCTACACCGTTTACTCCTTCCGGAAAGAAAAGTCGGGAAGAATCATTATTTAATTGGATAGTTAGTGATTTTGGGCTTAATGATGCTATTGAATCGGGATTGGTTAAAACACCGAGAGTAGTTGTTAGAGATGATGCCCTTCCCGATGCCAAGAGTTATAAATCGAAACTTTATCATATCTACAATGATCCTGAAGTGAAAGATGACCTGAACCGTAAAGCCAAACCGGAAGAACTATTACCGGATTTAATACTCAATGCCTATTATCTTTTGGGTTGCGATTGGAAAGAAGCATTTGAAAGTTGGGAAAGTCAAGGTTTTAAAACTCCGCCGGTGATGATAACCGTATGCAATAGAACAGAAACAGCGGCAAGGGTTAAATATGCTTTTGATAACAAGAATATCCCTATTGATAAGCTTTGTGTATCTGAACATATTTTACACATAGATTCGAAAGTTTTGCAAGAGGCTGAAGAGAAAGAAGATCCGATGTACCAACAGGATTTTACTGAGGGCAGCGAAAAGACAGAAGATGATGCTAAACCAACAGGACGTAAACAAACTAAAGCACAACAAGCAGAACAATTAAGAAAGACAGTTGACACTGTTGGGAAAATAGGAGAGCCGGGTGCAAAGATCAGGTATGTTATATCTGTAGGGATGCTCTCTGAAGGGTGGGACGCTAAGACAGTTACTCATATTATGGGGTTACGTGCCTTTACCAGTCAGCTTTTATGCGAGCAAGTTGTTGGTCGAGGATTGAGAAGAACCTCGTATGAGATAAATTCTGAAACCGGCATGTTTGATGCTGAATATGTGAATATATTTGGTGTGCCATTTACCTTTCTCCCTCACGAAGGGGGAGGAGATACACCACCACCTCCTCCAACCCCGAAAACAGCAGTGGAACCTGTTAATGACAAAGTTGAATTTGCCATCTCCTGGCCCAATATCATCCGAATAGAACACACATATCAACCGGTATTGAAATTAGATTGGGATAAGACCGATATTTTAGAACTTGATGCTTATCATACAGCTCAAATTGCTGAATTAGCTCCAATTATAGAGGGTAAGCCTGATTTAACACGTATCGATAAGATTGATTTGGAAAACCTGGCTAAAGAATTTAGGACTCAAAGAATAATCTTTAAGACAGCCCATGATATTTTTGCACAAATGAAGAGCAATTGGACAGGTAACAGAGAGATGTTGTTAGCTCAGGTAGTAAGAATAGTTGAAAAGTTTATTCGCTCAGATAGACTATTCATTTCGCCTCCGTTGTTTTACAGTGAAGAATTACCGAGAAGGCTGATAATTACCCTTAATATGACAAGGATAGTGCAGCATATCTGGGGGGCTATCAAACAAGAGAATACTGAACAATATCTGCCAATATTTGATAGCGATAAACCGATAAAATCAACAGGTGATATGCGTACTTGGTACACAGGAAAACCTTGTGAAAGAACTAAAAAGTCGCATATCAATGTTTGTGTTTATGACAGCAGTTGGGAAGTAGCAGACGCTTTCGTCTTAGACAATAGCGAATATGTATCTGCTTGGGTTAAAAACGACCATCTCGGCTTTGAAATACTGTATATCTATCGGGGTATTGTGAGCAAGTATCGACCTGACTTTTTGATTAGGCTTGTTAATGGCGAAATGCTTGTTTTAGAAACTAAAGGCCAAGAGAGCGAAAAGGATAAGGTTAAATATTCATACATTGAAGAGTGGGTTAAGGCAATCAACTCACACGGTGGCTTCGGCAAATGGCAGTTTGCCGTTGCAAATAAACCGGGAGATATAAAGGACATCCTGATAGAGAAAAGCAGAAAAAAGATAAATTGAGTATAATTCCGAACAACAACCGCAGATGAGAAACACTATGAAGTCAACGACATTGACCCGGATGTGATACATATTTAGATAGGTAAGACGTATTATCTGTTGGAAGAAAGATTTTAAAAACAATTTGAGAATTCACAGATGAAGAGTAGGGAACGCTGCCGGGACCATTGATACTTAGGGAGTGCTCCGGGTGCGGAAAGAAACTAGCACAGGAAACTATCTTTTCCGGCAACAGATTTGGTGCCGGATATTGGACTGGCGAAAAAGGAGCTAAGGGTATAGGGTTGAGAATTTAGAGCTTAGGGTTGAGAGAAGGTTTAGTGCCTCGCTGTTTAGAATGTTTACAGTGTGGGCAGGCACGGATGCTATGAACACTGGGATGAATCAGAGCAGGGATGCTATGAGAGTTGACAGTGAACAATGAATGGTGAAGAATGAATAATGAAGGGAAACAGGGAAGTGTGAAGAGTTTCGGTTGCCTGCGTACCTCGGCGAATAAAACTTTGAGACATGTTAATATTACTGAAAGCGAAATGGTTTTATACAGTCTCCATAATGAAGCAGCATAAATAAATACGCTCCCTATACATGAACTTTTTTAGGCAAAGAATGTGTCTTTTCAATATGAAATTTGTGCTCTTGAAAAAAATTAAACGAAAATGAAAATAAGGGCGATTTAGTAACCTTCGCCCTTATCGCCTTGATAGTCAATGGTTTACACGGTTACCGGGGCGGTAACTTTCGGTAACCTTGGTAACCTGATTTGGGAAGGGGCCGGAACCAAACCGTAAGTTGATATTAACAATAAATTGATAATTAGCTATATAACTAAAAACAGAACGGGTGGAAGGGAATCAACCTGAGTTGCCAGAGCAGGGATGATATGAGCACCGGGATGAGTCAGAGCAAGGATGCTATGAACACTGAGTTTACTCCGTGAAGTCGTTTCTTCCTAACTTGTACAGACAAGATCGGGAATGCTTAAGGTGGAGTGTCTTCCTGATAATGGCGAATGATATCCGCATCTGCAAGAAAAATACGCAATAAATTCCAAAAACCGGTAAAAAATCCTCCGACTATTAGTAAGGGAAGAGAAGAGCCAAGAAGCGTTTAGAGTTGAGAGTTTAGAGCGCAGAGAATTTAGAATTTAGAATTTAGAATGTAGAATTGAGCAGAGGGCATAGGGCGGAGAGCTAAGAGCTAAGAGAGGAGAAGAGTTTAGAGTTTAGCGTTGAGGGCCTTCCTTCCTGAATAATACTTATTAGGAGGAATTATGTTTCAGAACATGTTATTGGTGCTGATGCCGTTCATTGCCGGCGGTGTTGTATGGTTGTTGGAAAAGGCAAGGATAAGAGTTGAAAAGAGAAAGATTGAAGAGATTCTCAGGATTCTCTATGAGATTATCTTCGAGGCAGAGGATTTAGGTTTCACCGGAGAAGATAAGAGGATATTAGCTGTTGCCATGGCTGAAAACAGTCTATCCGATGAACAGAAAAAGATCATCAAGAAGTATAGCGGCAACATAGCTGAAGCGGTACAGTTTGTCTTTGAACGGTACGGGCAGCCGGTCATCGAGAGAAAGAAGATTGTGAGACTGTTGGAGAAAATCAGCCGGTCATCGAGAGAAAGAAGATTGTGAGACTGTTGGAGAAAATCAGCAGGTCAGTGAACAAAGAGCGGCCTGCGGCCGGGGTTTGGAGATGTGAAGGTTTGGAGATGTGAAGGTTTGGAGATGTGAAGGTTTGGAGGGTTTGAGGCTTAAAATAATGTAAAATTAAGGCCTTCGGCAGTTAAAGGTGAAGAGGGCGGTAGAGAGGGAATTAGGGGTTTAGTTATGAATGATGGAGATAAAAAAGTGAAAGGTAAGTTGGAAACGGTGCTTATAATTATCGGTATAATAACAGCACTGTTGATAACGCCGCTGATAGGGTACGTCAGCAAGATAGAAAGCCGCTTGAACAGACTGGAAGTGGAAGATCTGTCTAAGCTGAGAGACGATCAGAATGATATACAGGTCAGACTTATGCAACTGTGTACCAGACTGGAAGCTCAGGGCAGAGTGATCGATAAAATAGCGGATGATGTGGAATATATTCGGAGAAGGATTGAAAAAGAATAGGGCGGAGAGCATGGGGCGGAGAAGAGTTTAGAGTTGAGAGTTGAGGGCCTTCGGCAATGAAGAAAGAGCGGCCTGCGGCCGAGGTTTGGAGATGTGAAGGTTTGGAGGGTTGTGAGTTGAGGGTTGTGAGTTGTGGTGTTCCGGGGAAATCGACTGCATTATCCGAGTTTTTTGTTAAAAGTGATAAGAAAATTCCAAAAAGCTCGAAAAAATCCTCCGACTATTAGTAGAGGGCAAAAAAACGATAATGATTCCGGCCCCGGGGAAATCAAGCGGAATTGTTTGGTGACGCCCTCAAAAATAATATAACAGGAGTACAGAACAATGAGAATCAGGTACAAATACGGAATCCAGACTGTCAGCGGTTTGCTTGACGGTTTG